>JAAUTJ010000089.1 GCA_012031475.1 Leptolyngbyaceae cyanobacterium SM1_3_5
CGTAGAAGTAATCTGTGCCGAAGCATCTTTTATGGGAAAGGTATCGTTACAGGCGGCGATACGGTTTCCGGAGCGCTTCGCGATCGCACCATTCAAGCTCCGATCGTCCTGATTAATACAGGCACATCTTCACTCATTCCCAACATTCCCGGTTTGGCAGGAACGCCGTATCTCACCAATCGCAACTTCTTCGATTTACAGGAATTATCGCCGCGCCTCCTAGTAATTGGTGGCGGCTACATCGGGCTGGAACTAGGGCAAGGAATGGCACGATTAGGCAGCGAAACGCACCTGATTGTGCGGGGCGATCGCCTGCTTGCCCAAGAAGAGCCAGAGGTGAGCGAAACCTTAGCCGAAGCATTCAAGCAAGATAACATTTCCCTACACTTCAACGTCAATGTTGAAAATGCCGCTTATGCAGATGGTATTTTTTCGCTGAAACTGAGTGACGGCGAAGAACTGGAAGGTGAAGCTTTGCTAGTCGTGATTGGCCGCAAACCTAACACTGATGCCCTGAATGTTTCGGCGGCTGGAATTGAACTGGATGCTCAGGGCTTCATCAAAATCGATGACCAGTTTCAAACTACTTGTCCGGGCGTGTATGCGATCGGTGATGCGGCGAAACAGCCTGCTTTTACTCATGTCTCCTGGGAAGATTATCGCCGTCTCAAAGCAATTTTGTGTGGCGAACATCGATCGCGCCACGATCGCGTTTTGGGCTATGCCGTTTACACCGAACCGCAAGTCGGGCGCGTTGGAATGACGTTAGAACAAGCGCAAGAACAAGGCATCAACGCTCGGTGTGTGACGATGCCAATGTCGTACATTGCCCGTGCGATCGAGTGGGGTCATGATTTAGGTTTTTATCGAATGGTCGTCGATCGAGACACCAGTAAAATTCTTGGTGCAACGCTGGTTGGGTACGAAGCGGCTGAACTGGTGCATGTGTTTTGTCACTGATGGAAGCGGGCGTAACTTGGCAGCTATTAGAGCAATCCGTACACATTCATCCAACCTATGGTGAAGCCCTACCGAGTTTGGCGAGGCTGCTCATTGGCGACGATATGCCCTCGTGTCCCAACATGTAAAGATTGACATGACAACATTGAGTGTGAGCAATATATTCAGAAATGAAAGGATTAGATTGAATGGCTGTGATGAGTGCGGTAGATGTTGCCCAAACAATTCAGCTTATTATTGCTCCAGTTGTTTTGATTACGGCTTGTGCCTTAGTTCAAAATGCAATTTTGGGTCGGTATGCGGCGATTGGTCAATATATGCGATCGCTCACCCTTGAACGTTTGCAGCTACTTCGTTCTGACGAAGCAAAGATTTATATTATCAAGAACGGATGCAAGAAATCGATCGCCAAATTCCACTCCTGACGCGACGGCATCGGCTGTTACAAAATACGGTGCTTGTAATTTATGGCGCAATCTCGATCTTTCTCATCAATATGTTTGCGATCGCCCTCACAGTTGTAATTGGTTCTGATGTCGCTGCTACCTTTGCACTTCTCCTTTTTCTGCTGGGAACCGGAGTGCTACTGCTTGGCGTATTTTTAACCACCGTAGAAGTTCAAATGTCACATCGAGCAATCTGCTATGAAGTTGGTCGAATCGCAATGCTATAAAACCTCCTAAAGTAAAGGTGCTTTAGATCATGAAGCGACTAATTCAGTATTTTTATGAAGTTAAGTTTGCCAAAATAGTGCTTTGGTGCTACCTAATTTGGTACCTTGTCATACTCTACTTCTATTTTGATCCTTCACTAAAGCTGTGGATTAACTCGATTGGCATCAGCCTTGTGATCGGCACAGGTTTATTACTCAGTGTTTCTTCTAGTAAAAAAGATAGCTGGCAAACATTCAGGCTCTATCTCATGCCCTTCTGTGTTTCAAGTTTTTCTGCTTTAATTAAGGAACAAGGCTTCATCGTATTTGTATCACCAAAGCTGAAAGAAACGCTCACCGCAGTATTAAGCTGCGTTTTATTTCTATTAGTTATTTTGTTGATTAAATTCACTCAAAGAAAGCTGCTTGACGAGAGCGATCGATAGATTCAGTAAGATTTAAGTAGAGTGATTGACCAAATTAGTGTTCGATTGTGTTAGCCATAGCATTGATTTGAAACTGAGCCAGCACCTAGCAGCATAGAAATGGTTAACGCTACAGGCTTGATCCAGCCTATTTCATCAATCACAAAATTCTATGGACTGGGGTGAATTAAAGGAAGTTGAATGCTGACGATCGTTCCCCTCTCTTGCTCTGACTGAATCCAAATCTCGCCGCCATGAGCTTCAACAATGCGCCGCACAATTGCCAACCCCAATCCATTACCAGAAGGTTTTGTGGTAAAGAACGGCGTACCTAACTTTGACAAGACTTCAACTGGAATTGGATCACCACCATTGTGGATATTGATGTTGATGCGACTGTTATCTGTGCCTAAAATTCGCCACGTAACTGTTTCTCCCGGTTCGATTGCTTCACAAGCATTTCTAATTAAGTTGATGAATACTTGTTTGAGTTTATCACGATCGCCCCATGTCCAAACGGAAGGCAGTGAGGAAACAAATTGAATGTCATGTTCTGCGATATCCGCGACCGATCGCAGCGATTCCAGTAAATCAGTGAAGAAAGCATTTAGTTCGACTTCACTGCATCGCAATACTTGCTGCCTAGTATAAAGCAAAATCTCATTGAGCAACCGCTGTAGTCGTTCTGCATCTTCGATCGCCAAAGCAAGATGCTGTTGGTTGCGTTGTGGCAAATTGACTCCGCGTAGTGCTGTTAATCCCATCAGAACGGTCGTGAGCGGATTGCGGACTTCATGCACAATCATGGCTGCTAGTTCGCCAATTTCTGCCAGTCGAGCCATCGCTTGCTCAGCCTGCTTGCGTTCTGTGATGTCTCTCACTAAGGCCAGTTCCAGCGATCGACCTCCAGATTCAAATAGACAAACGTTTGCTTCTACAGGAAATAACGTGCCATCTTTGCGGCGATGCTCACTTTCTAAAGTGATTGCAACACCTGTCGCAAGCTGTTGGTGAAAGACTGACAGTTCATCTGCGCTAAACTTTGCATCAACTTCTAGAACCGAGAGTGCTAGAAGTTCCTCATAAGAGTAGCCTAGGTTTTCACAAGCCTGTCTGTTCGCATCCAAAATTCGATTGCTATCAGGGTCAATTAGTAGGAATGCATCTGCTGCATTTTCAACTAGGATTCTAAAACGAATTTCGCTTTGCCGCAGTGCTGTTTCAACTTGTTGACGTTCTTGAATTTCGGCTTGCAGTTGATTGTTCGTTCGCTGCAATTCTGCTGTGCGTTGTTCAATCCGCTGCTCTAAATGTTCGTTGGCTTCTATCAGTTGGGCTTGAGCAATTTGAAGTTCTTGAGTCCGTCGAGTTACTTCTGCTTCCAAAGATTGATTGAATTGCTGCTGCTGCTGATAAAGCTGATAGTTATCGATCGCCGTTGCCGCTCGCTCCGCAAAAATTTCCACTAGATGAACTTCTTGAGCAGTGAATTGGCGAGCCTGCCGCTGGAAAGAACAAATCGTTCCAATTACGCTGCCCGTTGATGTTTGCAAAGGAACTCCTAAATATGCTTGGTAGCCCTCTGGTGCAACCCCAAACGCTGTGTTCGCACTCGTGTCTTCAACAACTAGTGAGCAGCCACTTTCAACTACTGTTCCAGTCAGCGTTCCATGTAGAGAATAAGTTTGTGATGGGTCGTCCAGATCGATCGTACTCGCCAAAATTCGCTCAGAGCCATCTTGACAAAAGGTAACAACTGACCAATCTAGCCCAATTAATTCATTCACACCTTGAGCAATTGCTGAAGATAAGCTCCTAGCTCGCCCGTTCGGTAGCTTAGAGTCAGAAACTTTAGGATTCGCTGTCCCTGAGATGCTGCTAGCACTGCTTCTGAATCAAATGGCTGAGAATTAAGGCTTTTACCTATAGACATAAAGGTGATTCTATCTAAAATGAACAGTGAATCGCTAAATTACAGCTACAGTGAGGCCTGATCTATGTTAGGAAACTTTGAGACAATCCGAAGTTCAAGCCGATACCATTGATGCTTGATTTGGATCAAGCGATCGACGAATTTTGCAGTCTAATTAAGTTTTGTTCTCGAACAATCCTGCCTTCCTGCTCTAATCGAGTCAAAGCACGAGAGAACGTAGCAGGAGAAAGACCCAAATCGATCGCAATCTGGTTAAGCGGGCGATCGAAACTGACAGCATCTACATTTTCTGCATCAGCAAGAAAATACAAATATTGCAGCACCCGCCTGTGAGCAGCACGGATATTTTTCAACTGCAACTGCGTAATCAAAGACAAGTTTTTCCTGATTAATCGTGTCATAAAATCTTCCAAAAGGTCAGAATGCTGATGCAAAGCTGCTAATAATTCTCGCTTTGGATAGATAATGATTCGTGAAGCAATTTCAGCAGTGGCTGTGTAAGCATAGACATCAGAGAATAAGGTAATTTCAGCAAAGCTGTCACCAGCTTTAGCAATCTGAAGAGTGAGCGATCGACCTTCGGGCACGTAGCGAGCAATTCTGAATCTTCCAGCCTCAACAATAAAAAATGCAGATGCAGAATCTCCTTGGCGAAAAAGAATTTGTTCAGGAGCAAGTTCGCGCAGCGCGATCGCATGACGCAAGTTTTCCGGAAGTCGATCAATTGATAGCAAATTCATTGTCTTGAAGTGCAATAATAAGAATTAGTTTAATCAAAGGATTTAGGCAAATTTTTCGCATTTAAGGCAGCTTTAGCACAAAGTAATTGAGCGCCTTCAGTGTCTGCAAAACCTCTGTTACAAGGCTGTACAAAAATCGACTCTAGCGCTTTTAGCTGCTGAATAATCTGCTCAAACTGTTGAATTAGCTGCTCAAGGGAGGAGTGCATAATTAGTTGCTCTACTGCTACTGTGACTTCATCAAATCAGCCGTGAAACTTTTCAAAAGCCGATGACTTCCACAATGCAGCTTAAACCTGAACGGCTTCTAGTAAATAGATAAGTTTTTGATGAGAATTTAGATTGAGCTTCCTCAGCGCGATCGCCCTACCGTGTCTTCAGTCATGATCTCATCGAGGAAAGCGATCGCCAGTCAAATTAAAAGTTATCAGATGGCTCATTTAGCAAGGCTGATGGAGTGTACTAAAATAGTTTAGAGTCATTGGTTGGCCGATTAGCGCTAGCGCATACGGTAGCTTGACGAACATCTGCCGACTTAAGGGAGACTATTTCTCAGCAAAATTTACTACTTGTCTCAGGAGGAAATCATCTTTCTTTGAAAGGATTCCTTTAAGATGGCGTAATTAGCGCAAATTTGTCGAGCGATCGTCCGCCAGCCGTGAAATACTTGTTTCAACTAAACGAAGATGAACTACATAAAATGAAGTTAGTATCAACTAATTAGAATGAATCTCTTCAGCAGAGTTCTAACTGCACTGAGTTTAGTAAAACGGCAGCGGTTTAAACCGTCTTCTCTACAGTTTCGCTTGACCGCAGGCATGACGGCAGCATCAAGCCTGGGTCTCGGAAGTATTGCGGTTTTGATAAGCTGGACAATGCAGCAGCTTTTGGTAACAACTCACATTCAAAGGGTGCAATATATTGCCGATCGCCTGCCTCGTGATGTCGAACTATACGGCGAAATGCTGCCAACTGAAACTGCTGTGCAGCGGGCAATCAATAACTCATCTTCACCTAGCTTGATGATTTGGGCAAAGCGGCCTGATGGCATGATGTTAGCTGAATCACCTTCTCTACAGCTCATGCCTGAATTGTTTCAGTCCATGCTGATGGAAATTGCTGATATGCCACTACAGCCCAAAGTTTATCAAGTTAGAAATCGCTATTTTGTGCTGTATAGCGATCGCCTTGCCGTTGATAATGTTTCGATCGGGCAATTTTATATCGCTCAAGACATCACCGAAGAACAAGCTGTCCTGACAACAGTTGTTCAACGTATTAGCATTGCAACTGTGCTAATCATTATGCTGCTAACACTGACTACCGCGCTTTATATCCGTCGATCCCTGCGTCCTTTACGAAAGATGAGCCAACTCGCTGAAACAATTTCTGTAGATGAACTAAGCCAGTCACGGCTCTATCTCGATCGCGCTCCAGACGAGGTGCGAGAACTTGCTCAAATGCTCGACGCAATGCTTTCGCGTTTGTCGCAGTCTTGGGAGCAGCAGCGGCAGTTTGTTAACAATATTTCGCATGAGTTACGCACACCGCTTAGCGTTGTTTCAGGCTATCTACAAAGTTTATTGCGCCGCAGTGCTAGCTTCACCAGTTCACAGCAAGAAGCGCTGGAAATTGCTGCCTCTGAAACCGATCGCACCGTTCGACTGCTGCAAGATTTATTGGATCTTGCCCGAATGGACAGTAGTAGTTTGTACTTTCATCAAGAGTTGGTTGTTCTTAACGATTTGATAGCTGAAATTGCAAACATGGGTGCAAAATTCAGCAACCACACAATTGAAATTGAAGCAGAACAGCCTAAAATTTCCCTACGAACCGATCGCGATCGCCTTGCTCAAGTTCTGATTAATTTACTTGATAATGCCGTGAAGTATTCTTTTCCTGAAGATGTAATTATGGTAAAGCTGTCCCAAACTGAAGAACAAACTGTGATTCAGGTCATCGATCGTGGCTGTGGCATTGCTTTACAGCATCAAGCTCGGATCTTCGAGCGCTTTTATCGAGTCGATGAAGCACGGGCGCGATCGACCGGAGGAGTTGGCTTGGGCTTGGCTATCGTCAAATCTTTAGTTGAAGGGATGAAAGGTCAAGTTACAGTCTGGTCAAAGCCCAACGAAGGCAGCGTTTTTACTGTTACTCTCCCAAATCTATGAGCGCACGTATTTTATTAATTGAAGATGAAGTTAGGCTGGCGCGGTTCATCGAACTAGAGTTGGATGCTGAAGGCTATCAAATCGCTGTTGCTCATGATGGTCTAACAGGGTTAACCTTGGCGCGAGAATCAATGTTTGATCTGATCATTTTAGATTGGATGCTGCCGAATTTAAGCGGAATAGAGATCTGTCGGCGGCTGCGATCGACTGGCATCAAAGCTCCCATCATTTGTTGACTGCAAAAGATGATGTCAACGATCGCGTGACTGGCCTTGATGCGGGAGCCGATGACTATGTGGTCAAGCCGTTTAGCATCGAAGAATTGTTGGCTAGAGTTCGCGCTCATTTGCGCCGCACTCTAGAACCTGATCTCGATCTGTTGCAGTTTGAAGATTTAAGTTTAAGCCGCACGACTCGCGAGGTATTTCGAGGGCAGCGATCGATTGAACTGACTGCAAAAGAGTTCGATTTGCTGGAGTATCTGCTGAGGAATTCGCGCCAAGTGATTACGCGCGATCGGATTCTAGAGCAGGTTTGGGGCTACGATTTTATGGGTGATTCTAACATCATTGAGGTGTATATCCGCTACCTGCGGCTGAAGCTTGAAGAAAATCAGGAAGCGCGTTTAATTCACACCGTGCGGGGTGTTGGCTATGTGCTGAAAGGCACATCATAGATTGTGTAGCTCTTCCTAATTTTAGAATTTCGCACTACGAGAAGTTTACTTTTTCTAATTGCTGCTTCCAGTTAGCAAACCATCAAGCTGCCGCTCAACCGCAGATAAATACCTTTGATCATTGATAGCTTCAGCAGGTAGCCTGCGAGTGTTGATTGCCGCTTGTACCAAATCTTCAACCTCAAGCCTCCCAGTCCGGTAGGCAAAGATCAAGCGGTTGAACTTTGGAATGTTTTCGCTTTCTAGGAAGCCTTGATATGCTAAAGATACTAAATCAAAAGGAGTTGTTGTGATTTCGATCGCGCTAGTACGAGAAGGAACAGCAGGCGCTTGAGCATGAGCAATGGGAACAAAAACCGTAGTCATCATCAAGGCTGAAAGAGTGGCAGAAATAAATCGTTTCATCAAGTAATCCCTCTAAAAATTTAGTGAAATCAGTGTTTGAGTCGCTCTGATCTCTAGAGTGCGATCGATTGCTGAAATTGCCATGAGTAAAGGCTGATAAGACAATAAGAATCTGTTGACTACTCGATGCAAAAAATAGATGCAAAAAACGGGTTTATAAAACCGTTTGTGTCAACGGTTGAAAAATAAGATCTAATGAACTCCAGAGTTGAAAAACCAAACTAATGCCCTTTCGACCTAAACTGCAAGGGTGATGCTAACTCAAACAGGCAGGTCGCCCTACCTGCTCGGCTCCAGAACCGGACTTAAAACTTTCGCTTTATCCGGCTCCTCAGTGAGTGGGTGAATGACAATCAGACTTCATCTTCCCTTTTGCCGTTTGAGCAGAAAAGCTTCTGTTCGTGAGATTCCAGGGAAACGACTGAGGCAGCTACTCCAGTAGATCCAATCCGCGTCAAAGGGAGAACGATGAGATTGGACTTTGACATGACTGGGATGGTTCCAAGGACTGGACAAAAATTGAAGAGCGTACAGAAACTCATCGGCTTTCTGTTCGAGGTTAAGCACGATGTCTCGCAGATGATCGAAGCCATAGCGAAGGGTGCTTTTGGCTTTGCCCCCCTGCTTCTTGAGCTTGAGCGGCTTGATGATGTTGAACACGCACTTGCCAAACTGCCACTGCGTTCGGTCAAGCGAAAGCACTCTAGGCTGCTGGAATCTTCATCAGTGCCACAACCGTTTGAGCAATTTGGGCATAGTTAAGCTCGTAGTCGCGGAAGAAACGGTGTAGGCGCTTGATGTGCGAGTCGGTGTGTGCTTTGCCGCCAAATCCCGTTGCCAGTTCAGCAAAATTGACGGTTTTGACGCGCAACAGAGCAATGAGGAAGGCTGCCAGAAAGCTCAATCTTGCGCCATGCCAGGGCAAATAGGGACGCAAGGCGGCTTGAAGTCGAGTAACCTGGTGCAGGAGGGTTTTGGTGTTGGAATTGTGGTGATTCTGATCAAACCCTCTCCCAGTCTTCTTTTGCAAGCTTTTGTCCGGTACTTAGAGGTTGGCAACAAACCGTTTCAATACCCAGAAGACCTGTTTGAATGTTCGCTCACAGCGATGGATATGCTAATCTGGTTCAGCGCAACCTTATTCTATCTTTATGTCTCAAGCTGTTCCTCAAGTGTGTAGCTTGAATCAGATTTTGATCACAGAGGTTTTGTTCCGCCGCGTCCCCCGGTCTGTAAACCTTGAGGCAGAGCATCATGCGCTGTTGACTCTAACCCAACAACTGGCAGAAAAACCTCAAATCCTACTTAAAAGTCTAGTGGGGTTAGCTGTCGAGTTGTGCAATGCTGGTTCCGCCGGAATTAGCATTCCAGAAGTGACGGCGAGCGGAGACGAAATTTTTCGCTGGGTAGCACTTGCTGGTAGGTATGCCAATGCCACACAGGCTCCACCTCGCTACTTCAGTCTTTGTGGACACTGTTTGGATCAACGAACGCCACAACTGTATGCCCAACCAGAGCGTTACTTCACATACTTTGAGTCAGTACACCCTAGGATGGTGGAGTGCTTAGTTGTCCCCCTGCTCGTCGGAGAACAAGCATTGGGCACGATTTGGGTCGTCTCGCATGAGCAGACCCGCCAGTTTGATTTAGAGGATGTGCGGGTCATGAGCAGCCTTGCCAAATTTACTGCTGCTGCGCTCAATCACACTCAGGCTCGGTATGCCGCAGAAATGGCGATGATGCATGAGCAAGCTGCTCGCCAAGAAGCAGAACAAGCAACTCGTGCCAGAGATGAATTTTTGCAGCAGTCTCGCATGAGCTTCGGACACCACTCTCTAACATTAAGATGGCGCTCCAACTGCTGAATTTGGTAACCAACCGGAGCGCCGTGAACAGTATCTACAAATTCTTCAGGCCGAGTGCGATCGCGAAATTGAGTTGATCGATGACTTGCTAAACTTGCAGCGATTAGAATCCGGGGCAGACCCCAGCGATCGATCGCCTGTGCAACTGCAAGCTTGGTTAGCTGCGATCGTGGAGCCGTTCATCTATCGATCTCAAGCTGCACAGCAATCTTTGCGGTTAGATCTGCCCTCAGATCTCCCGGTCTTCCTGATTGATCTTGAGATGTTGAAGCGAATTGTGACAGAGTTAGTCAATAATGCTTGCAAATATACTCCAGCAGGCCATGAGATCACGCTCAGGCTGAGGCTCACCCCAGACTGGCTCGTTTTGAGTGTGAGTAATACAGGCATTGAGATCCCTAAAGATGCGCTTCCACGTTTGTTTGAAAAGTTTTACCGAGTGCCCGATGCTGCGGTTGCTCAGCAAACGGGCACTGGGCTAGGCCTTGCACTGGTGCAGCAGCTTGTAAAGCGACTAGAAGGCCGCATTCGCGTCACGAGCCAACAAAACTTAACGACTTTGACCGTTGACCTGCCCAGACTTGAAGCAGAAGATTCGCCTAATGACTCTAGGTTCTACTATTCGCGAATGAGCGCTCGTTCAGTGCGAGATCGCGGCTTGTCAGCTTCGCGATTTGAACTGTTTGATTCCACCTACCAAGCAGCTCTTGCTCCCACGAGTTCAGCCTGGGTGAGCAGACACATCTGAGCGTCCCAGAATTCGACCCACAAATCGCAGTAGTGTTCACAGAGGTGAGCAATTTGGTCATATCGATCCGGTGTGAGCGCCTGCATGAGTACATACCAGAGGTCGTCTTCATGCGTGTCATCATCCGCATTTGCCTGAAGATCGTCACTCGTGCCGTGACAGACGTAATAACCCAATTCCACTGTGACACCGACGGTTCTAGCATTCTCGCGTAGCGGGGCACTGAACAAAACAACTTCCTCTTCTGCAACAGCTAACAAGCTCGCTACGGCTCTCAAGTCGAAGTAGCTCGCTTCAAGAAACTGGCGAACGCGATCGGCGATCGCGGAAGGTTGATAGGCGAGCCGGTCTTCAAAACTGATGCCGAGTTCACTGAGGACTTGCTCAAACAGTGGGTAGTGCGCGTTGGCTGGGTTGCCTCGGTAGTAGCCTGTGGCATCCGCACCGGGCTGAAAGCCAAATTCGTCTAGATTGTTCAACGTCAGCAGGAAGCGAGCGGCCATCTTGCTGCCTGGGCTTAAGCGTGGCTCTATCTGACGGGTTTGGTATTGCGCCATCAACAAGGCGTCTGTAAAGCTTTGCACAATGGCATGGCGATACTCCAGATGAATCTGCTGGATCTGCGCTCGATTGAAACTGCTTTGATTGAGCGCGGAAATGGCAGGGTGAGAAGCGACCGGATGCTGCTGCAAGCGTTGACGCAAATCTGCAACAAAGCGCTCATTGTCTGCCCACAACGTCGCAGGGACTGAAGCTTTGATGGCGCGATCGCAAGTTGACGGGGATGGTCGAGAACTCTCATGAACTTGTCTACTCCTGTTTGCTGGTTTATTGATACCACAGGACAACCGCATTTTGTCAATAAAGCACAAGGCTTTAAAGCCTACTGAGAAAATTCTCACGATGCTTGCCTGGTTGAAAATTGCATTCTCTAGAGGTAGCGAAGCAATCAAGGCAAACGCGATCGATAGGGTCTGGTGAGCTTAGATGCGTTTGTTCTAATTGATACTATACAAACAACTCAATTGCTCAATTTGTAGCGAATAACACGCTTTAAGAGTCTTCTAGCGTGTGTTT
>JAAUTJ010000090.1 GCA_012031475.1 Leptolyngbyaceae cyanobacterium SM1_3_5
TCAAGTTCCGATCGCCCTTCTAATTGCCGATCTTTAAGGTCGATTAAGCCTCGCGCCAACGGTTGAGCCCGTTTTTTTGTAGATTGTATTTGCCGTCAGCAGATCGACAAACACCTCTTGCTCAATTTGAGAACGACTTGCATCTTCGGCGAGAGGGGACGCATATTCCACCACATCGACCTCATATTTGAGTAAAAAGATGAGCGCCTGACTCAAGGCTTGCAGCCGTTGCTGCTGCCTGTAGCCAAGCTCTGTACTGAAGAGTCGATGAACAATTGTGGTGGATCAGAACTCCTTGACAGAAGAAGCTAATCGGCTGCTTGAGATACTTCGCACCACCCCATTTAACGATTGTTACTCACTCAGCCGAACCTTCCAAGAATTGCCCAACCGCACTGGTATTTATGCCATCCAGCACCGCACTCAAGGCATCCTATACCTGGGTAAATCGGGGAATGTTCGAGCTAGACTGCGAGGCGGCCACAAGGCGTTAGGCTGGGCATTTATCGACAGGATCGACCCGGATGATGTGCGAATTGCCGTTGCCCAAGTGTCCTTCTCCTGGTCTCGGCTATCATTGCAGTTAGAGCAAATCATGCTTCGGCAGACTCGTCCACCTTACAACGATACGCTACGCTGCCTTCGGGCGCATTGCTCAGGAGGATTAATCCATGCCGACCTCCAACTCCATCCCTCATTCCTGGTTGAACTCGCTGCCGGAACGGGTGCAAGTCGCGATTGCGGCTTATGCACTCGAAGCAGACCTCTCGATCGCGGCAGTGGTGACGATCGCGATCGCTCACTTCCTGGAGCTAGAGTCCGTTCCTTTAGAGACTCAGCAGAACCGCCTTGAAGGAAGCAGCATTCTCGGTGATTTACCCGCCTCGCTCCAGCAGGCGGTTGAAGCTTATGCCGCAGAAGACCAGATGCCGCCAGAGTTTGTGGTAGAACTGGCGATCGCGCATTTTCTCGATCCCGATTCTGTCACCTTTGACGATTGCATGGTGGGGATGCAGCGCGATACGCTACGCTGCCTTCGGGCGCATCGAACTGTTGCACCAGTACAAGCGCGATCGACAAACAGCAGCGGCTCAACGAGGATAAGATTGTCTCAACTGAGTTCATTATTCTTTGAGCAACGTCGAAAACCTATTGAGCGATCGCAGCGACATCCGATCGATTCATTAGGCATCCATCTTCCATGTAATGATGCGATCGGCCAGATCCAGAATCCGGTTGTCATGCGTCACCAGCAGAATGGTACAGCCTTGTTCTTTGGCAAGCTTCTCCATAATCTCGACCACATCTCGCCCCGATTTCTTGTCGAGTGCTGCTGTTGGTTCGTCTGCCAGAATGATTTGCGGCTGGCTCACCAGGGCGCGGGCGATCGCCACCCGCTGCTTTTGTCCGCCCGATAGATCGCTGGGGTAGGAGTGCATTCGCTCCTCCAAACCCACCGCCATCAAGATATCTTGAATGCGGCAATCGGCTGCTTGGGCAGTCACATCCTGAGTCTCCAAGGCCATCTCAACATTCTGGTAAGCGGTGAGAAAATTCAAGAGATTATGCGCTTGAAAGATATAGCCAATGTTGCGACGGGTTAGTGTCATTTGGGCTTTACTGGCGTTGAGCAGTTCGTTTCCCAGAATCTTCAAGCTGCCAGACTGAATCGATCGCAAACTTCCCATCAACGTCAACAATGTCGTCTTGCCAGAACCCGATGGCCCCGTCATGATCACAATTTCGCCGCGCTGAATTTGCAGATTGATGTCAAATAAAACCTGTTTACGAAGCGAACCATGACCGTAATAGTGATTCAGCTTGGTAATCGAAATTGCAGGTTCAGAAAACACAGTGGCAGACTCTTCTAGCGATCGATCGTGCAACATCCTTACCTCCTAAAAAATGTCGGCAGGGTCAGCCGTTTGCAGTTTACGCACCGCCATCGCAGCAGAAGCCGTACACATCATGGCAGTCAGAACGAAGACAAATATGACTCGTCCAACATCCATTGCCATCGGTAAAGAAGTTGCAATAAAGGTGATGCGGTAGACGCCAAGGGCGATCGCCGTGCCTGGAATAAACCCCAGTGCTGCAAGGATTAATGCTTCTTGGAAAACTACGATCAGCAGATAGCGATCGCGAAAACCGATCGCTTTGAGCGTCGCGTATTCTGGCAGGTGATCGGTGACATCGCTGTAGAGAATTTGATAGACAATGACAGCACCGACAATGAAAGCAATCACAACTCCTAGATCGAAGGTGTAACCAACCGGAGTGCTAGCGTTCCAAAAAGCAACTTCCGCCTTGGCATAGTCATCTCTGGTCATGACTTTGACATCATTGGGCAGGCGCGATCGCATTTCAGCTAACACCGCTTGTACATCTGTATTTGGTTTCAGCTTGATGACGCCAACATCAATTAACCCTTTCTGCCGGAAATTTGCCATGCGTAAAAAGTTGACATCGCTGGTGATCAAATAGCCATTGATGCCAAAAGTCGGGCTGAGGTGAAACAGTCCGCGAATTTGAATTTGCCGTTCATTAATCTCGGTGATGATGGGTTGCCCCGACTCAAACTGCTGAGCAATCGCACCAAATTCCTGGCGAGAACTTGCATTGAATAATGCCGTATCGGGTTCACGCAGCTTCTCACGATTGGCCTGCACACCAGACAAATTCATCACCGAATGCTCAGGATTAATGCCGATCGCATAGATGTCCCAAATCTCCTTGTTGTCAGGGTTGCGCCACTGAAGCGAGTTGAGATAGATCGGACTGACCGATTCAACACCTGTTACGCCTGCAATTTCATACAGTCGGCGTTCCGTGAAGCGATCGAGCGAGATTAGCGATCGCGATCGACTGCTGAGCATGACAATTTCGCCATTTAAGCTGTCGTGAAATTCCACCGCACTGCTAAACAACGCACCGCGAAAGCCCATTTGCAAAAACATTAATAAGTCAGCAAAGCTGATTCCGGCAATTGCAACGAGTAAGCGCGATCGTTCTTTTCTTAACTGTAACCAGGACAGAAACAGCGGTTTTTTCTTGGTATCTGGAGCGAGATTCTTTGCCATTACTACCCTTGAAGAGAATTTTGCTACTATTTGCCACGCATCGAATTACTTCTTTGGGTTTGAATGTTGAAGCTGAGGGCAGAGATGAGGAGTCCTCCAACGATGGGAACGAGGAACAGTCGATCGAAAACCACCAGTGCTGTCTGTGAGGAGGTCTTGCCGACCAGAACCACGACTAAGGCAACCCCAAATACTGAACCAAGCTGGCGAATCACTTGATTGACTGCACTTCCGATCGCAAACTGTGTAGGCGGTAAATCATGAACTGCTGCGCTGCTCAAGATCGGCAGCGTCAAGCCTACTCCCATCCCAATTAGGATTGTTGAGGGCAACCAGATTGTCCGAAATGCCGGGGTTGTGCCTGCTTGGGTGAGCAGATAGAAGCCGCCGATCGCCAACAGAATGCCACCTGGAACCAGCAAGACGCGATGTCCCCCGTCGCATACTGCAATCCGTCCGGCAAAAGGCGCAATAACAGCGACGAGTAGAGGGCCGGGAGTAATTGCCAGACCTGCATTGAGCGTCGAATAGCCCCAGACTTGAGTGAGAAACAGCACAAACCCAAAAAATATGGCGGTAAAGACGATGTAAAACACAAACGTTGCCAGATTTGCGAACCGATAGTTTGCATTTTGAAACAGCTTGAGGTCGATCGCCGGAGCCTCCACTCGAACTGGCGCGATCGAGAAACAATCCCAGCGCAATTCGCCGCCTGCCAAACTTAAAAGGGTCAATCGGTTGTTCCAGCCCCATTCGCTGCTTTGCACCGTAGCAAACGCAATCAGCCCGATCGCCACAATGGACAGTAAAACTCCGAAGAGATCGGAAATCTTGCGGCTGTCTGTCTGACGCGACTCGCTGAGGATTTGGCGTCCTAACCCGATCGTGACGATCCCAACTGGCAGATTTAAGAAAAATGCCCAGCGCCATCCTGCTGTTTGCACGATTGCAGCTCCCAGCGAAGGTCCGACCGCTGCTGCAATCGCCCCGACTGCACCCCAAAGACTTACCGCTGTTGCTCGTTTAGAGTGCGGAAATGCGGATAGCACTAGAGCAAGCGAGGCAGGCGTAATCAAAACCCCACCGATCGCTTGCAGCACTCGCGCCGAAATCAGCAGTGCTGGACTCGATGCCAGACCACACAGCACTGAAGCAAGTGTAAAAATCGTCACCCCTATTAAGAATGTCTTGCGCCGACCGATGAAATCGGCTAACCCCCCCGCGAACACCAAGAAAGCCGCGAAGACGATCGTATAGGCGTTGAGTACCCAAGACAGTTGAGCCACTGATACGGTTGGAAAGGTGGCGCGGATGCTGGGAAAAGCGACAAACAAAACGGTCGAATCGAGCGATGCGGCAAAGATTGCCAAACTTGTGACGCCCAGTACTTTCCAGGCATCGAGCAGCGAAGTAGAGCGATCGAGTGAAGGAGTCGCCATAAAATTTCCTGTTGAAAATCAATCGAGTTAATCTGTTCGCTTCAGGGCTGCGTGTCGATCGCCACTTGCAAACTCAAGTTCGTCAAGCCCGCCACCTTGCGGCTCGATGGCTCATCTAATAGCACTTTCACTTCCACAACTCGCGCATCAAACTGAGCCGCAGGATCGGTGTTCAACACATCTTGCTTGTTAATTTCCAGCCCCACCTCGACCACTTCGCCGCGCAGCACATTGGGAAACGCATTGTTCTTACTGATCGCCGTTGCCACCTGTCCGACCCGAATACGGCTGACATCGAGTTCATACACTTCGGCGACTGCGACCATCCGCTGAGTCTGTCCCAGGCTGAGGATGCCTCGATCGCCCACTCGTTCACCGGGGCGCGTGTGAATTTTGAGAACTTGTCCAGCTTGCGGCGATCGCACAATTGCAAGATCCAGTTCCGCCTGTGCCCGTGCCACGTTTGCCTGGGCTTGGTCAACTTGCGATCGCACCACATCAACATCAACCGGACGCACTTCGGCAATTTCATCGAGCGTTGCTTGCGCTTCAGCAATTTGTTGATTTCGCGATCGCTGAATGCGACTGAGTTGCGCTTGGGCTTCATTCAACTGTTGCCGGACGGTATCTGCCGTAAGCTGCCTGCTGTCGCGCAATGAGGCAGAAACGGCTCCCTCGGTTTGAAGATATTGATAGCGCTGGTCTTCCAGTTCAGCATTGCGAAGTTCTGCTTGCAGGCGGGCGATCGTTGCTTGTTGAGCCACTGTTTCCGTTTGCACTTCGACCCGGAGGCGATCGACCACTCGTTCCTGTGCCTGAATCTGTCCGGTCTTTGCACCTGCTTCCACCTGCCGCAATCGCGATCGAGCAACGCCAACTTGCGCTTGAGCTTCTTGCAAAGCGGCGGCGCGACGAGCATAAGTATCAAGCAGGGCAATCACTTCGCCTTTGCGAATTTGCTGGCCGTGAGTGACGTTGAGCGTTTCAACTCGTGCGCCATCGATCGAAGTTGGCGCAAAGACGGCAATCACCTCACCTTCCGGCTCTAATCGTCCCAAAGCCGAAACCGTTTCAACGGCAGGGGGTGCGATCGTTTCAGCAGGCTGAGCAAGGGAACGGTTCAACCAGTAGTAGGTTGAGCCACCGCCAACGACTAGTACACAGGCAACCCCAAGAAAAGTGAGAAGCTGGGGCGATCGCCATCTTGCGGGCAAACTAAGATTCACCATGTTTAATCCTAATTCTTGTATTCAAAAACTTGAGTACAAGAATCAAGGTATATTGGAATCATTAAATTTGTCAAGCAAGTTTCAGCAGCGGTTATGGCACTCAAGCACACCCTTTTGGCCTTTTTATCGCGTCAGTCCTTAAGCGGCTATGAGGTTGCCAAAGAATTTGCGGACGGCTTTGGCAGTTGCTTTTGGAAGGCCAGCCAGCAGCAGGTCTACGCGGAACTCGCCAAGCTTGAACAGCAGGGCAGCATTTGCTATGAGGCGATTCCGCAACCGGGACGACTTGACAAAAAATCTATTCCATCACTGAGCAGGGGCAGCAAGAACTCACCGACTGGCTCACCAAGCCGACGGAACCGACTGCCATCCGTGAAGATTTAGGCGTGATGGGGCTGGCTGGGCATCTAGTTCCCCATCAGGCCATGATTCGTGAAATTGAACGGCGGCGACAGCTCCACGCTGAGCGATCGCAACAGGTCAAGCAACTCGATGAATATTTTGCCAACCATTTAGAATCGCTGGAACTCAAAGACCTGTACATGCATTTGATTATTCGTCGTGCCATTCGCTATCAGGAAGAGTGGGTGGCTTGGTGTGATGAAGCGCTTCAGGCGATCGAACAGGCGGTGAAAAATTAGCAAAGCAAGCGATCGTAGGGCTACCAGCAAGTTATGGTGGCGATGGGAAGTGGAATAGGCGCAATTGTTATGGCAACTTGGCCTGATCATGAGGGAGATTAGGCTTTCCTCAGCCAGCGGGCGATCGCAGTATCCAGGGAGAACAACCCGCCGCCATTGACTAAGAAGAAGCCAAACCACATGGCATACAGAGAGTATCAAATGACAATGAAGCAGTCGGGAGACGACAGCGACAGGGTCTTGCACAATTTTGGTGAAGCGGGTGTGAGAATAGAAAAAAGGGTTTGTAAAATAGTTTGTGTCAGCGGTTAGAAACAAGATCTAATGAACGACTGAACCAGAGACCTAAAACCCATGACTTTTTCCCCTGAAGTGTTGGACGAACTGCTCAAAGGCTACGAGCATCCCGAAGACCTACTTGGACAAGGCGGCATCCTCAAACAACTGACCGCTGCCCTGGTGAAACGCTGCTTGAATGCCGAACTCAAGACGCAGTTGGAGGAACAACGCGCTGCATCGACCGGAACGGTGAATTTGAGCCAGTCATTGTCAAGAAAGGCCAAACCCGATTTGATGGGTTCGATGACAAGATTCTGTCGTTGTATGCACGGGGGATGAGTACGCGTGACATTCAAGCCCAGTTGCAAGACTTGTATGGCGTTGAGGTCTCGGCAGGGCTAATCTCAAATGTCACTGAAGCGGTGGAAGCCGAACGGAAACTCTGGCAGAACCGCAGCTTGGACGCCGTTTACCCCATTGTCTACTTTGATGCTTGGTCAAAGTCAGGCAGGACGGGCGCGTCATCAATAAAGCCATTCACCTCGCCCTCGGCGTGAACTTGGCTGGCACGAAAGAATTGCTGGGGATGTGGATGACCCAGAACGAGTCAGCCAAGTTTTGGCTTGCGGTGTTCACCGAGTTGCAAAACCGAGGACTCAAGGACATCTTGATTGCTTGCGTGGATGGGTTAACCGGGTTTCCCGATGCGGTTGAAGCGGTCTATCCGCAAACGAGTGTGCAGTTGTGCATTGTCCATCTGGTGCGAAACGCTTTGAGCGATGTGTCTTACAAAGACCGCAAAGCCGTTGCTGCCGACTTACGGCTGATCTACACCTCAAGCACCGAAGCTGAGGCCGAGCAGCAGCTTGTGAGCTTTGCCGAAACTTGGGACAAGCAATATCCGACGATTAGCAAATCCTGGCTCAACCACTGGCAGCGAATTATTCCCTTCTTTGCCTTCCCGCTCGAGATCCGCAAGGCGATCTACACCACGAACGCGATTGAATCGATGAACATGACGCTGCGAAAAGTACTCAAACCGCATCGCGCCTTTCCGACCGATGAGTCGGCACTCAAAGTCGTCTATCTGGCGATTGCGAACATCTCGAAGAAATGGACGATGCCCATCCAGAATTGGAAGCCTGCCTTGAACCGATTTGCGATTGAATTTGGCGACCGCTTTCCCCTCTAATTTCTACCCTTGACACAAACTGATTGACATATCTGTTTTCGCACGTCGATACCGTTTGTTTTCAGCGATTTTTGGATGAGTTCTCCCAGGCGTACCCCGACAGCCTTAACATCGTGCAGGCGGATAACGGGCGGTTTCACAAAGGCAAGGAACTGGTTGTGCCACAGAACATCGTCTTATTGTTCCAACCGCCTTACTGCCCAGAGTTGAACCCGATGGAGCGATTGTGGGAACACCTCAAAGCTGACCTCAAGTGGGCAACCTTTCCAACGCTTGCTCAACTGCAAACTCATGTCGATCAACTGCTCAATGAGTTGACCCCTCCAGGGGTTGCTTCCCTTACAGGTTATCCCTTTATCCTCAATGCCCTATCTGCCCTCAACACCCTTTAAATTGGTATAAGTTGTTTGCTTTGTTGACTTTAGCCCTATGTTGGGCGATGCGAACCGGGCTATGGTTGCATCAATGGCAGCCCATTGAAGTTAAAAAACACGGTCGCCGCGCTAAGAGTTTGTTTCGCTTAGGCTTTGATTATCTGGGCCATTTGGTGCTGAATCCATCTGCGTCTAATGAGTCCGACTTTGTGCAGTCCCTACAACTTTTGTCCTGTACTTAGATTTGCGACATAAACAGCTTGAGCCGTGTCTAAGATTTCTTGGCGACGACTCCAGTTATCGCTTTGCTCGATCGATTTTTTAGTGACAAGATCAACTTCTCGATCGAATAATGCTTGGAGTTCGCGCTTCATCCGTACCAGTTCTAGAAGTCCCCAAGGCGCATCTTCTGCAAAACTAACCATTACATCAACATCGCTATTCGATCGAAAATCTTCACGCAAAACAGAGCCAAACAGAAAGAATTCTTTGATCTTCCACTGTTGGCAAAAGTTGCTTAGTGCTTTCTGCGGGAGTTGGATTGCGAACTGATTCATTTTCAGGATTTCGATCGCGCCTGATCCAATTATGAGTCAACAAGAAATATGAGCCAACAAAAAAGGAGTACGACAACACCGCACTCCTTGAGGTTATGAAACTCGATCGCTTCCTACCGCTTCGCCAGCTTTTTGCTCATTTTGCGGAGGCGAATCGATTGGGGCGTGACTTCGAGCAGTTCATCGGGACCAACATATTCGAGGGCGCGTTCTAGGCTCATGTCGATCGGGGCTTGAAGCTGCACCAGTTCCTCGCCGCCGGAGGCGCGGTGGTTCGTCAGCTGCTTGGTTTTGCAGACGTTGAGTTCCAGATCTTGCTGGCGATTGTGTTCACCGACGATCATGCCTTTGTAGACTTTTGTTCCCGGCGTGATGAAGAAGACGCCGCGATCTTCGGCGTTTTGCATCGCGTAGTAGGTGGCGACGCCTTCCTCGAAGGAAATCAGAACGCCGTTGCGACGTGCTTCCACGCTGCCGGAGAGCGGACGGTAATCCAAGAAGCTGTGGTTCATGATGCCGTCGCCGCGAGTCAGGCGCATGAATTCGCCTCGGAAGCCGATCAAGCCGCGAGCCGGAATGATGAATTCAAGCTGGGTGCGACCGTTGCCGCTGACGTTCATATCTTGCATTTCGCCGCGTCGCTGACCCAACCGCTCAATGCAGCCGCCGACCGCCACTTCAGGCACGTCGAGAACCAGCAGTTCAAACGGTTCGCAGGGCTGGCCGTTGACTTCGCGGTAGATCACCTGTGGCTGCGAAACTTGGAACTCGTAGCCTTCGCGCCGCATCGTTTCGATCAGGATGCCAAGGTGAAGTTCACCGCGACCGGAGACGGCAAATTTATCGGCTGAGTCGGTTTCTTCGACCCGAAGAGCAACATTAGTTTCGAGTTCGCGAAACAGGCGATCGCGCACCTGCCGAGACGTAACCAGCTTGCCTTCTTGACCTGCAAACGGCGAATCGTTCACCGAAAAAGTCATCTGCAAAGTCGGCTCATCCACCTTGATCAAAGGCAGAGCTTGCGGATCGTCCACACAGGTAATCGTTTCGCCAATGTTGGCGTTGGCAAATCCGGCGATCGCCACGATGTTGCCTGCCGTTGCTTCCGGCATATCAATCCGCTTGAGTCCTTCAAAGCCCATCAGCTTCGAGATTTTGCCTTTGACGATCGCGCCTGTTTCCGTCACCAGTGCGGCTTGCTGACCCATCGTGATGGTGCCGTTGTGGATGCGGCCAATCACAATTCGACCGACATATTCCGAATAGTCCAATGTCGTCACCTGAAGCTGAAGCGGCTTGGTGGCATCGCCAACCGGAGGCGGAACGTGCCGCAAGATCGCTTCAAACATCGGCTTCATGTCGCTGCTTTCGGCTTCAAGGTCGTCTTTGGCATAGCCCGCCAAGCCTGACGCGAACAGATAGGGGAAGTCGCACTGGTCATCGTCTGCGCCCAGTTCGAGGAACAGATCCAAGACTTTATCGATCGCGCCAAACGGATCGGCCTGCGGGCGATCGATTTTGTTGACAACGACGATCGGACGTAGGCCTTTTTCTAAGGCTTTTTTCAGCACGAAGCGGGTTTGCGGCATGGGACCTTCGTTCGCATCCACGATCAGGATGCAGCCGTCCACCATGCCCAAGACGCGCTCGACTTCGCCGCCGAAATCGGCGTGTCCGGGCGTGTCAACAATATTGATTAGCACATCGCCATAGTGAACGGCGGTGTTTTTCGCCAAAATCGTGATGCCGCGCTCGCGCTCTAGCGTGTTCGAGTCCATCACGCAGTCTGGAACTTCCTCGCCCTCGCGAAATGTGCCGGACTGTTTCAGCAGTGCATCAACCAGCGTCGTTTTGCCATGATCAACGTGAGCAATGATGGCGACATTGCGAATGGGCAGCGTCATAAGGAAGTTCCAATGAGAAAAAATGCGGAGCGATCGACTTCTTAAGCAGTTGTTAAGTCTTTCTAAAGTTTGCCTTTACACTTGTAAAGAAGCCGCAATAATTCTATCTTAGCGGGTTGTCGATCGCCCATGTGAACGGATTTAATCTTTTTCTTTCGAGATTTCCCCCACTTTTGGCCGTATTGCCCGCAGATAGTCAGCCGGAGCGATCAAAATCTGCGTTCCGCGCACCCCTGCCGAGATTGAAATCACGTCAAAAAGCTCGATCAGTTCATCCACGTAAACGGGATAGTCCTTCTTGCAGCCCAAAGCCGTCACGCCGCCGCGAATGTAGCCTGTGAGCGGCTGAACTTCTTTGAGCGGAACGGTTTCGATTTTGCGATCGCCCGACAGTTGCGCCAACGCCTTGAGGTCAAGCTGCATACTTCCAGGAATGACGGCGAGACAAATGCCCTGTCGATCGCCCTTCGCGACAAGTGTTTTGAACACCTGCTCTGGCGGCAGCCCAATTTTCGCCGCCACCGATTCCGCTGCGAGATCATCGGGATCAACTTCGTAGGTTCGCAGTTCGTAGGCGATGCCCAAGCTGTCGAGAATGCGGGCGGCGTTGGTTTTCATTGCGGGAGCGCAAACTGGGCGATCGTCACTTTAGCGAGATCTAAAGAGGGAGCGATCGTCTTTGGTGAACTTCTCGCTAGGGTTAAATCTGGTGTAATGA
>JAAUTJ010000091.1 GCA_012031475.1 Leptolyngbyaceae cyanobacterium SM1_3_5
CCAGAAAGCTCGATCGCGCCGTGTCGTAGTTGTAGGCGGCGTTGTCGAGGTAGGTTTGATATTCTTCCAGCTTGGTTTTGGCGTCGTTTGCGAGCAGCGAACTGGGCGTGACGGACTCCAGCGAATTGACGGCTTCCTGCCACTGGGCATGAATTTCGCCCAGCGTTTTTTCCGATTCGTCTCCGGCTGCATTGGCCTGTTGCGTCAGCGTTTGTGCTTGCTCGGACGATCGAAAGGCTTGGTTCCAGTTTTCTTTTGCCGTTTCTTCCACGCCAATGCGAATCTCGATCGCTTGCAGCATTTGCAGCGTTTTGGTCGGCGTCGAAAATGCGCCTGCCCTAGTGAGGCTGGGAATCGATCCGGGCGCGTCCAGTTCGGCCTGGAGTCGATCGCGCATCTGATACAAATCTTCGATCGACGTGATTGCCGGAACCTGCGGCGGCTGCGTGTAGGGCGTTTCGATCGGCGGCGCGAAGGCTCGCTGGGTGGGAATGAAGACGGCAGCGGCTACCACGCCTAGACTAGCCGGAATCAACAGCAGCGGCCAATGGTTGCGGCGCTTCTGTTGAAAGAAGTTGCGGCGCTTGGGAGTCGGGCGGCGATGCAGGCGGGGTAGCAGCATAGTTTCGTCAGCTTAATCAAACTCAATATACGGCGATTTGCAAAATTCGCAAGCGTATCGGGCGACAATCCGGCCAAAAACCCTTCAACCGTCAGAAAAGCCAGCAAAAATCCACTAGAGTAAAGGGTGAAAATGACGCAGCCGATTCGTCAGGGCAAAGCATTTAAGGCGTGAGCATAGCAGAATTCGGCTGCAATAAGATGTATTTGTGTCAGCATTTGAGGTTGCCAGATGGGATCGATTCGCGAGTTGAATCAACAACTCCTGACAAAAGAGCGCTCTGCGGTGGAAATTGCTCAAGCCGCGATCGATCGCATTCAGGCACTTGAGCCGAAGCTGCACAGCTTCTTGTGCGTTACGGCAGAGCGGGCGATCGAGCAGGCGCGACAGGTCGATGCCCAGATTGCGGCAGGGGAAGCGATCGGACTTTTGGCGGGCATTCCGATCGGGATCAAAGACAACCTCTGTACAAAAGGCGTTCCCACCACTTGCGCCTCAAAAATTCTCCAAAACTTCGTGCCGCCCTATGAATCGACCGTGACCCAAAAGCTCAAAGTGGCGGGCGCGGTCATGGTCGGCAAAACGAACCTGGACGAATTTGCGATGGGCAGTTCAACCGAGAATTCCGCCTTTCAAACGACGGCGAATCCCTGGGATCTAACCCGAATTCCCGGCGGGTCGTCCGGCGGATCGGCGGCGGCAGTGGCAGCGGACGAATGTGCGATCGCCCTCGGTTCCGACACGGGCGGATCGATTCGTCTACCCGCCTCGTTCTGCGGCGTGGTTGGCATGAAGCCCACTTACGGCTTGGTGTCCCGCTACGGACTGGTCGCTTATGCCTCGTCGCTTGACCAAATTGGCCCGTTTGCTCGCAGCGTTGAGGATGCGGCGATTTTACTGGGTGCGATCGCCGGACACGACCCGAAAGACTCCACCAGCCTTAAAGTCGAAATTCCCGACTATGCCGCCAACCTGAAGCCGGAACTAAAACCGGGATTGGCGCGTTGGCGTGATTCGCGAAACCTTTGGCGAAGGCTTGGAGGGTGCGGTTGAGGAGGCGGTGCGGAAGGCGATCGAGCAGTTCGCCAGCATGGGCGCAGAAGTCCAAGAAATTTCCTGTCCCCGCTTCCGCTACGGCTTGCCCACCTACTACATCATTGCGCCTTCCGAAGCATCCGCAAATCTGGCTCGCTATGACGGCGTGAAGTACGGCCTTCGCACCGAGGAAGCGGACAATCTGATGTCGATGTACACGCAGACTCGCGCTCAAGGCTTTGGCGCAGAAGTGAAGCGGCGGATCATGGTCGGCACTTACGTCCTTTCCGCAGGCTATTACGATGCCTACTACCTGAAGGCGCAAAAGGTGCGGACGCTGATTAAGCAAGACTTTGAGCGGGCATTTGAGCAGGTCGATGTGCTGGTTTGCCCGACTGCCCCCAATACCGCATTCAAGGCGGGCGAACGGACGGAAGACCCAATCAGCATGTACCTGACCGACCTGATGACGATTCCGGTCAACTTGGCCGGACTGCCCGCGCTGAGTGTGCCCTGTGGATTTGACGCTCAGGGAATGCCGATCGGTCTGCAACTGATCGGAAACGTGCTGCAAGAAGAGCAACTGTTGCAGGTCGCTTATGCCTATGAGCAGGCGACCGAGTGGCATAAACAGATGGCGGCGATCGAGTAGCGATCGAAATGGGTGGAGATGTAAATTGCGTCTCTCTACCCAACCCGCCGCTGAATCGCTTTTCTCAAGCTAGCGGTTCAGGGAAAGCTTTACCAGAATTGGCTTCTGCTCTCCTTCCAAAGCCGGAAACCCGATCGTCAATTCCGCCGCACAGCCGAACCGCGACTTAGAATATGAAGCATATTCAACAACTTCTGAGTTTATGTCAGTATTGGCTCCGATCGCTGTGCTAGCGATCTTGATTGTGGTTCACGAGATGGGGCACTTCTTCGCAGCAAGGCTCCAGGGCATTCACGTCAACCGCTTTTCGATCGGATTTGGCCCCGCCCTCTTCAAATTTCAAGGCCCACAAACCGAATACGCGATTCGGGCGATTCCGCTGGGTGGCTATGTCGGCTTTCCCGATGACGACCCGGAAAGCGAAATTCCGCTCGACGACCCCGATCGCCTGCAAAACCGTCCGATTTTGGATCGGGCGATCGTGATCAGCGCGGGCGTGATTGCCAACTTGATTTTTGCCTACCTGGTTTTCGTCGTGCAGTTCGGTGCGGTTGGCGTTCCCGACGCCATCAACTATCAGCCCGGAGTTTTGATTCCGCAAGTGCTTTCGGCAGAATCGCCCGCCGCCCAAGCAGGCATCAAAGCCGGAGACGTGATTCTCGCCGTAGACGATCGCGACTTGGGATCGGGAGATACGGCGCTCAAAACGCTGACTGAGGCAATTAATACAAGCCCAGACCAGCCGATCGAATTCACCGTGCAGCGGGGCGATCGTCAGCTTGACCTCAACGTTACGCCGCAAGTGGGCGACAACAGCGACGGCAAAGCCCGCATCGGCGTTCAGCTTCTTGCCAATGGCAAGCCCGAATATCGCCGCGCCGACGGCATCGGGGAAGTTTTGACGCTCGCCGCTCGATCGTTCCAGGATATGTTTGTCCGCACCGTGCAGGGCTTCGCCTCGCTGATTACCAACTTCTCGCAGATGGCAAATCAGGTTTCTGGGCCGGTTGGCATCGTCAAGCAGGGCGCAGACTTAGCACAGAACGATTTGCTCAATCTGTTTCCCTTCACGGCGATCATCAGCATCAACCTGGCGATTATCAACATCTTGCCGCTGCCTGCGCTCGATGGCGGCCAGCTTGCATTTCTCCTGCTAGAAGCGTTGCGCGGCGGAAAACCGCTGCCCAACCGGATTCAGGAAAACGTGATGCAAACTGGACTGATGCTGCTGCTCGGTCTAGGAATCTTCCTGATCATTCGCGATACGCTGACGCTAAGCCGTTAATCGAATTAATTTTGCATCGCTAGGAGTTAGTCGGGAAGGCTGACTCCTTTTGCGGCGATCGCCGATATCAAATAAAGTTCAGCCTGCTACAATAACAAAGAAATTTTTAACATTCACCACCCCCTAGCTGCGCTTATGACCGAACTTGTAGCGCCTCGACGATCGATGGCGACTGCGCCCACAGTGACGCCAGAGCGATCGGCGCAAACCATCAAGAAAATCTATCCCAACTACAACGTCATCGTGCTGAATGACGATTTCAACACGTTTCAGCACGTAGCAGAATGTTTGATGAAATACATTCCCAACATGACCAGCGATCGCGCTTGGGATTTGACCCACCAGATTCACAACGAAGGGCAGGCGATCGTCTGGACGGGCGCACTGGAACAGGCAGAAATGTATCACCAGCAGCTTAGCCGCGCCGGATTGACGATGGCACCCTTGGAGAAGGCTTAGGGCTGGGCGATCGTCTAGGCAATCATCTAGGCTAATTGTCTGGACATCAATTCACGGCAACGCAGTCCGCACGGTTGCTGCTGCGGTTGCTTGGCTGGGTCAGGCTGAAGCGATCGCCCGACTCACGCGCAAATTGCGGTCAATCAACAAGCTGCCCGCCATCCATTGGTCTGAATGGCAGACAGCTTTTGATTCAGTCGATTCCCCTGATGGCTAGCTGGCGGCTTGGGCAGGCTGTTGGGCAGACGGTGCGGCGGGTGCGGTGTTCGCTTGCGTCTTCGGCTCAACGGTGGCAAATTCGATGTGGTTGAGCAGCGTGGTGACGAAGGCAAACAGCAAGAACGGCAGCGATAGCACCAAGATCAAGCCGACAGTGGCAAGCGCATAGATCGGGCGGCTGGCTCCCATCAAGGCAAGCGCGGCGGCTAGGCTGAGGAAAATGACCATAAGCCAGACAATAATTTGTCCGTAAATGTCGCCAAATGACAATGTGCAGACGAAACGGTATCGTTGTTTGTCCATAATTTCCTTTACGTCCAGATCCCTTAGAGCTATAGCGTAAAGCGGAAATCGCTGTTTGGACACGCTCCTAAATCTTTTTCAAAGGGTTGAGACTTTTCTTTACAATGTCGCGATCGAAATCTCCGAAATCTCGCTCTTCCAACCATTGCCACCTGCTATTTTACAAGCCCTACGATGTGCTGACTCAGTTCACCGATGCAGCCGATCGCCGCACCTTGAAAGATTTCATTCCGGTTCCCAACGTTTATCCGGTCGGCAGGCTCGATCGCGATAGCGAAGGCTTACTCTTGCTCACTAGTGATGGACGGCTTCAGCATCGCCTCAGCGATCCGAAATTTCACCATCCGCGCATTTACTGGGCGCAGGTCGATCGCATTCCCAGCGAGGCCGATCTGGAACCGCTCCGGCGAGGAATTGACCTGAAGGATTATCGCACTCGTCCCGCGATCGTCCGCCTGATTGCAGAACCCAATTTGTCGCCTCGCAATCCGCCGATTCGCTTTCGCAAATCCATTCCGACAAGCTGGATTGAACTGGTTTTAACAGAAGGAAAAATCGGCAGGTGCGGCGGATGACGGCAGCGATCGGCTTTCCCACCTTGCGATTAGTCCGAGTGGCGATCGGGTCGTTGCGACTTGATGGACTTCAGCCCGGAGAGTGGCGCGAACTGAGTGCGATCGAGCTTGAGCAAGTCAGTAGAACAAAGGTTCTATAAAGTTTGATTGAAGTCGAAAGAATTGGAAAATTGCTTTTTAAAAAGTCGATCGAACGAGTGGAATCTGTGAAAGCAAATAGATGACAATTGACGATTCTCTGTTAGGATTTTGAGCGAAATTACCGTTTTTTGCAGTGGCGATCGCGTCGTTTTCCTGAAATTCAGCAGGTGAGCCTCCGAGTTTCTACTCGTGCATTGCAAAATATTTTGGGGTGAAGCTGCCAAAATCGATCGAGGTTTTTGAGAGTTTTTGCGGATTTAATGCGTTAAATTCATGCATTTTGCCCAAAAGCGTTTATAGTGACTTCCAGTTCTTTTTTTGGAACTGTGCAGTAACAAATTTCTGCTTCCGTGTGTGAGGAACTTCGTGGCTACTTCCAGACCTTCTAAAGCTCGACTGCGCCCGCGTCAGCCTCAATCGCCTCGCTCCAAACGACGCATGGCTTGGCTGATGTTGGGATTGGGCGCGGTGGCAATTTCTTCGGCAACCGCAGGCGCACTGCTCGCCATGTCGCTGACCAGTACGCCGCTGCTGCAAATCAGCTTAGTCCGGAAGATGCCGATATTTTCAGTGAGGGCGAAAGCATTTCGAGCGGCACGAACTTCCGCCTGCCGCAACTGACGCGCCCTGTGAACATTTTGGTGTTGGGCGTTAAGGTGCTGACTTCGGATCTTGATGATTTGCCCGAATCGAGCCGCGATCTCGGCTATCATGCGCTGGTCAATTCGTTCGATGGCCTCTCGGATACGATGCTGCTCCTCCGGTTCGACCCGGAACACAAACAGCTATCGATTCTCTCATCTGCTCGCGACACGCGCACCTGGGTCGAAGGCGTGGGCGAAACCAAGCTGAATGAGGCAAATGCACAGGGTGGCCCCGCCCTTGCCGCAACCACAACAACGGAACTGCTGGGCGGCGTGGAGATCGATCGATACGTCCGCATCAACGTTCAAGGCGTGGAAAAGCTGATCGATGCGCTGGGTGGTGTCACGGTTTACGTCCCCAAAGATATGCGCTATCAGGACGACAGCCAGCACCTTTATATTGACCTCAAGCAGGGTGAACAGCATCTTGACGGCAATCAGGCCTTGCAGTTTTTGCGCTTCCGCTACGACCAAAACGGCGACATTGGCCGCATCCAGCGACAGCAGATGATGATGCGGGCACTGCAAGAGCAGGCGCTCAGTCCGGCCACGCTGACCCGCCTACCGCAGATTCTCTCGGTGATTCAGTCGAACATCGACACGAATTTGAGCGTGGAGGAACTGGTGGCACTCGTCGGTTTCGCCTCACAAACCAATCGATCGAACGTGGAAATGCTGATGCTGCCCGGACGCTTCAGCGACGCTGAACAGTATTCGCTGAGCTACTGGTTGCCGAGTCGATCGCGGATTGAAACGATGATGGGTCGCTATTTTGGCCTGGACGTGGAAAGCAGCGACGAGGAATCGGCCAGTTCAGTCCGCATCGCCATTCAGGACAGCAGCGATCGCCCGGATGCCGTCGGATCGGCTGATTGAACAACTGCAAGAAGCAGGCTATGACAACGTGTATCTCGATCGACCCTGGAGCGAACCGCTGGAAACGACTCGCGTGATTGCTCAGCAGGGGACACGCAGAGCGCGGATGGAGTGCAAGAGGCGATCGGGCTGGGCGAAGTCCGAATTGAAAGTACAGGCAATCTCGATTCGGACGTGACGATTCAGCTTGGAACCGATTGGGAACCTTGAGTCTGATAATTCTGCAAAAATACGGCTGTTCGATCGAGCAGCCGTGCAGCCAGGAATATTCAATTGTCAAAAAATCTTGCTAACCCAAAGCAGAAACGGCAAACGCGACGTACAGCATTCCTCCGACCAAAGCGATCGCACCCACACTCAAAATGATGTAGTTGCGAATCTGCCCTTTCGTCGGCGGTTCAGCCTGATACATCTTTGGCTCACTCGCAAAGTTGTTCAAACGTCCGCCTTCTTCAGTGGTGTAGGGCATGATTAAACATCCTCGAAATTTTGTTCCCAACAGTTTAACAAAGAATAGGAGTAAATACTTTAACTTTTCGTTGCAAAACGCAATATTGAGGACTTTGATAAGAATAAGCTGAGATCTTGCATTTGTGGCGTGACCCGCCCTAAATTAAAATCCCTGACATCGCTCATTTGTCACTCCCAGAGTGACAAAATTTTACCCAAATCTCAAAACTCTTTCACCGCTTGACTTTCAGGTTCAATTTCTGAACATTGCCTGCAATTTGTAGCATTTAAGGGTCGATCGAGCTATGGAGCGGGTTTCAGAATTGACTCTAGCGAAAGTGATGAATGAGCGATAAGCGTTAAAGTTTGAAGCCCCTGATTTTTCCTGCTGAACTACTGAGTAGGTCAAATTTCCGGCTGCTTAACTCGCGTGAAACCGTTGGCTTAGCAATCGCTGCACATCGCATTGTAATTCCCATAAATTTAGATCGGCTGAGAAGACGACAAATCTCGATCGCGCACTTCCTCAACTTGAATGCGGGTGGGTGGAGCCGGAATTGTGGGGGAGATCGGCACGATCAAGCGGCTGAGAATGCGTCCGTCATCCAGGCGATAGAGATTGAATTCGCCGTTAATCTGCTGCATCAGCGATTTGCAAATGGCAAGGTGCAGTCCGGGTGGATGATTCAGCAGAGACGGCGTGAGCAGATCGATCGATCGCCCGCTTTGCAGTTCTTCCAGCAGCCGCGATTCGATTACGCCGTTGTCGGTGATCGAAATTTCCAGCCAGCGATGATCGAGCGGACGACACCAGATGTCGAGGCGGCTGTTGGGCGGCGATCGATGGCAGGCAACGGTGAGTAGGTCGCACAGGACAAGTTCGATTTTGGGAATGTCGCCTGCGATCGCCAAGTTTGCGTCGTTGTGAACCTGCGTCCAGATTTGCCGCTGCTTGATTAGTCCGTCCACTCGTTCGAGCGATCGCTTCAGCAGGCTGACCAGCGGCGCGGTTTCAGTTTCGTGCCGGAACTGCCACGCCTCCAGCTTCAAGACCGGAGACATTGCCGTAAGCAGTCCGCCCAAGTGCCGCAGAATTTGCTGATAGCGCATACTGGTGGCGGTGTCTTTGTGCTGGCCGAGTTCGTTCAAGCGGCGGACGGCAATGTTGAGCGTCCGATACATTTCTTCGAGACGGTGCTGCTTGTACCAGTTCAACTGTTCCAGCGTGGCTTTGCGGGCGCTGAGCATTTCCGTCAGGGTGACGTAGCGGCGCGACCAGGCAAGCTGGCTGACCAGCGTTCCCAAGGCGTTAAGCTGGCGTTCGCCCCAGAAGCGATCGCGATGATCGGCCACCAAAACAATTCCGGTTGGTTCATGATCGGGAGCCGTCCGCAAAGTCATCGCGAGAATTTGGCCGATGCCCGAACCGCTGAGCCACTGGCGCGTTTCTGCCGCAAGATCGTCCACGCTCAGCGTTAATAGGTCGTCATTGTTCAGTGCCCACTGAATCAGCGTATCGGTGTAAACCGGAATCGGCACATCGGCATTGAGAGCAAACTGGCTTTTCGTGATTACGGGCGCGACAATGTGGGCGGTTTTGCGTCCGGGTTGCCAGGTAATCAGCGTAGCAAGCGGAACCTGAAGCACCTGCGAAATATGCTCCATTGCCGATCGCTCCAGCAGTTCCAAATCGTGGGTTTGCTGCATCGTTGTCAGCCCCCACTGAATGGTCTGATAGGTTTTTTGCTGCTGGTCGGTTTGCCGCTGCAACTGCCACTGATGCAGAATCAAGCCGATTTGCTGGCTGACGATTTTGAGCAAATCGCGCTCCGATCGACTCCAGGTTCGCGTCGCTTCGTGGCCGATCACCACCAGACCTTCGAGCGGATGTCCGATCGCCGTGCTGCACACCAAAAGCGACTGAATTCCCAAATCGAGAAACACTTCGCGCCACGCCATCAGCTTCAGGTCGTCTTCCAAGTTTTCGACGCCGACCGCCTCGGTACTGCGCTCCAGCATTTGCCAATCGACCTGATTGAGTCCTTCCAGGAAGGAAGCGATCGGGCGGCGGCTGTTTGGCTGGCTTTGATAGCAAATTTCAAATCGTTCGAGATCCTGGTCATAGAGCAGCACCAAAAATCGTTCGGCTCTCAGGCGCGAACACAGTTCCAGGGCACAGTGGTTGAGCGTGTTGCGCCAGTCGTCGTCGCTGTAGATGGCGCGGGCAATTTCCGCTGTCAATAGCTGATCCTGCTTGGCTCGCTGGACGGTTTCTTCCATTTCTTCCAAGGGCGCAGTCAGAGCGACAAGCTGCGCGGCTCCCCGGACGTAGCTTTTTTCTTCTTCGCTCCAGATGCGCGGCTCGGTTCCTTCCACTGCCAAAAATCCGAGCAGTTCATTTTGAAACAAAATCGGGGCAGCAAGGAGCGATCGCGCCCCAAGCTGATTCATCAAGCGTCCGGTAATGTCGGCCTTCAGGGAACTGTGCGCCTCTCCGATCGCCACAAGCTGATCGGCGGCGAGGGCTTGATAAAAGCTGTTGACTTCCTGGACGTTGATCCCCGGCGGTTCGATCGAGTCGCGTGTGCCAATTCGCCGCCAAAAATAGCGGCGTTCCGGCTCAAACCAGTAGATATTCGTGCGATCGGACTGGATAAACGCTTGGTTTGCTGGGCGATCGCTTCTAGCCGTTGACCCAGCGAAGTGAACGATCGCAACTGTGCCAACAGCGAGAGCAGCGGTTCATCGGGTCGCTTGGTTTGCTGCCGCTGCTGCTCCAAGTCTGCCTGATACAAACGGCTCCCAGTTCGCCCAACACCATCGAGAGCCGCGCTTTTTCCTCGGAATGCGGCGAAACGCCCCACAAAGTCGAACCCAGCAGCGTCACGCCGAAACACTGCTCTTTGTAGCGAATCGGAAAGATGATTGTGCCTTGAATGTTGAAAGTTTGGGCGGCTTTGCGCCAATCGCCTGCACGCGGTTCCTCACGCAGATCGGGAACGCCAACGAGCCGCTGCTGAATGACGACCTGTTCGAGCAGATCGCCGGGATTGAGAACCAGCCGCTGCTTCAAGAAGGCCAGATCGCCTGTGGGCGTTGAGCCGCCCTGACCGATCAGGCGATGCTCGACGCGATCGTACAGCCCGATCCAAGTGAGCGCGTAGGAAAATTCGCTTTGCAAATAGCCCAGCGCAATTTCCACTAGCTGCTCGGCGTTTTCGGCTTCTCGCAAAGCCTGAAGGACGCGCCCCAAGGCAACAAGCTGTCGTTCGTAGGTCGATGGCTCCCGCTGCGCCCCCATAGTTCAAACTCCCGATCTCTTCCCCGATCTCTTCTGGGCGATCGCTGCACCAGCCGTTTTGCCAAGCCAATTCGGACGACAGGCAAGTCAATCTTAGCTCTATCTTCCAAATTGCAGGGCGATTTTGTGGCGAGGAGCGATCGCGCTAATTTTTAAGTGTATTTTGAGTCAAGTGAGGCAGATGCACGAGTATCCCTGATGGCTCATAGGATGCCCAGCCACAATTCTGCACTACCAAAGTCGAAGCGGCGTCTAACTTGTTTGAATATAAGGGAAATGATGCCAGTTTGTTGCAGTGGATATTTATCGATCGACCCTCCGCCCGCTTCTGTTTCGCTCTCAGGCCGACCCCGAATGGCTACACCAGCAGACGATCGCCGCGCTGAACACGCTCAGCACACAAGATTGGCTAGCGCGGTCAGTGGCGCGATCGTGCAGCTTCGCGCATTCGAGCTTAAAGCAAACGCTTTGGGGCTTGAACTTTGCCAATTCGGTCGGGCTGGCCGCTGGCTTTGACAAAGACGGACTCGCCGCTGGCGCTTGGGCAAGCTTGGGCTTTGGCTTTGCCGAACTGGGCACGGTGACGCACCTGCCGCAAACGTATTTGGACGGCGCCGCTTTGCTGCTTCCCGACGGTACTCCGGTCGTCGCGCTGACGCTGCGGTACGACAGGATCGACAATTTCTGGTTCGTTCTCCTGCACGAACTCGGTCATATCCTCCTGCCGGCGGGCCCACGTCGCGTATCTCCACACGAACCTGGGGGACTTCGTCGGCAGGAGGCTGACTAGTTCGACCGCCGGGGCGCGGTGGCGACCCCGGCTCCGC
>JAAUTJ010000092.1 GCA_012031475.1 Leptolyngbyaceae cyanobacterium SM1_3_5
TCGTCCTGCCCTAGACGGCTTTGATAGCGATCGCTTCGGCACATTCACCCGGATCGCCCCGTCCTGCCGACCAGCGCACGACCGCTTTAATGAAGGCTCGTGCTGGGCTGGAGTTGATGGGCGGCGATTTGGCGATCGCCAGCGAGGGCAGCTTTGGTCCGCATCCCGCCATGCCCTATTTGCCGTGCGGTCGCGAACTGGTGCTGCTGCTCGATCGGTATGACGGACAGGAATTTGTCGTCGTGGGTGAAGATCTCACGGTGGAAACGAATTTTCGTCGGGAAGCGCTTCGATCGCTGGATGAAGTCGAGAGCTTCTTGCAGCAGGTGGGCTATCCCAGTCATGCCGTTGTGGTGGAAACGCCTGGAGGCGAAGTTTTCAAAGGAATTACGCGGTGTAAGGAGTTGCGGTCTGCGGTCGATCGCGCCTTGCAGCAAGACGGAATTGTGATGCTCGAAACGGACATGCGAGCAATGTACAATCCGACGCGGATGCTGGCGATCGCTCGTGCCACTCAAGATCTAGTCAGCAAACTGCAACAGATTTGCCCTCAGTGCAATGCGCCGGGATTTGTGACGATCGACCGACTCCCCGGACTGCCCTGCGGATGGTGCGGTCAGCCGACGAGCTTGACGCGATCGATCCGCACCCGCTGCCAGTGCTGCGAATTTTCGCAAGACGCCTTATTTCCCGATGGATTACAGACTGCCGACCCGATGCACTGTGCATTCTGCAATCCGTAGCGATTCGATCGAAACGTAGCACGGCAAGCTTCGTATCCGCTTTAAGAAATCGACGCAGGCAAAAGCAGCGACCATTCACGGACTTCTACAAATTGGTTTTTCAAGCAGGATAGAATCAATTCAACTTCTGTCGCCTGCCAAAGCTGAAGCGATCGCACCATGAAAATGCAGTTCAAAAGATATTTAGCAACTTCTTTAATTGGTTTAATTTCAACATCAGTTCTGCTTGCGGCAGGGTCATTTCTACCGCGTCGCTGGCAGCATCGATCGCAGGCAAGCTGTCAATATCAAGTCTGCGCCATCCAGTTTGATATTCACACCAACATCCTCGTTCCGGTTTATACCGACAGCTTTGACTGGCGAAACTATTTGCCGCTTCCGCTGAGTCAACAGCAGTATCTAGGCTTTGGCTGGGGCGATCGAAACTGGTATATGAATCCGCCTACCGAACTGAGCAACGCTTTGCCCAGAGGGTTACAGGCCATGTTCTTTTCAGATGCGTCAGTGCTTGGAATACAGGCATACGATCGCCTCCCGACTGAAGACATCAAATGCGTTGGCGTGACGCGATCGGACTATCTAAAGCTGATGGAATTTCTGAAAGGCTCAATGCAGCGGAATCAGCAGGGAGAAGTGATTCAACTGAGCAATCATCCGTCCACCAAAACGAATTATTTTGAGGCGATCGGCCACTATTCAATTTTGCACAACAGCAACCACTGGACGGCAGAAGGATTAGATATTGCCCAAATTAATATGCCCCTGTGGGCAGGTTTTTCGTTTGCAATCATGCGGCAAATTCAAGCCACTTGCCCGCGCAGCTAAAAGCGTCCGCTTGGAACCAGAACGAGGTCGATCGCTTCACCCAATCCGAGTCCAAATCCGGCCCACAGCGTCAGATAGAGAAATAGCTGAAGCTGCTTAAAGCCAGCCGATCGCATTTCAATTTCAGCAAAAACATCGTCACAACAGGCAGAAAAATTAAGTTCAGAAATAGCGATCCGCCAACCAGCAGTGCAGCAGGTACACTGAGCAGCATTCCCACAATGATCCAGCCAAATAGTTGAGAAGACTTCAGCAAAGATAGGTATTTTAACGTCGGTGTTCCGCTCCAAGCGATCGCTAAGGTTGTAAGAGTAACAAAAACGCCTACAATCCAAAGAATGTGGTGTGCTGATAGATACCATCCCAACAGAGCATAAGCCAAACCAAGCAGCGTTAAAGCAAGCCAAGGTCTTCTAACTGGCAATTCAGCGTTCATAGTACTCCAGTAATTAAGAATTAAAGATCCAAGCGAGATGCGGGCAATGTCAATTATTACGATTTATTGCTGAGGTTCTCTCGAAGCCAAAAGCGGCGATCGATCGGCTCAATTCTTGTTTTCTAGATCACAAAAAATAGGTTGGATCACGCTGCACTAGCCTGAACTATCTCTATTATGAATCTGAATTCAAGCTTGCTCCTTCCGAATAAGGCAGAAGGCGTTCCGTTTTACTTCAAAAATCAGCTTGATCCGCTGTTCCGCTCCCACCAAAAACGACACAAAATTTATAGTCTTGTCCTTGTCAATCTTGTCTGACGACTCGATCGAAGCTTAAATTCATTCAACGAAAATACAAGGTTTCGATCGACCATTCAGGCTCGATCGAAGCCCAGAACTTTCAGACTGCCTAAAACTGACGGAGTTGCTCTATCGCGAGCCGCAACTACCTCAAATATTCACAAATATTCATCACTCCCCAGCAGGTTTCGTAGCAGAAAGTTCGGTTTTCGTAAGACTTGTTTCGGATTGCAGTGGGCGTGAACTCGCGATATTTCTGTTCACTTTGAGCTTTTCAAAGGCGATCGTCCGCAATTTTGCCAAAACGCTTGACGAAAACAAAACTTGCACTGAGAATCTGTCTTCGGGCGGATCATTAGCAGTTCATATCGTTGATCCCCTGCTTTTTGGTGTGCATTCGTTACATTGGACTCCTACCATTGCCCCGTTGTGGTGCGATCGCGGTGGGACAATTTCTCTATGCTAAAATCAGCGTACCGGCACGCACAGCAGGTGATGGAAAACCGCCATGTTTGAACGCTTCACAGAAAAAGCCATTAAGGTGATAATGCTCGCCCAAGAAGAAGCCCGCCGACTGGGGCACAACTTCGTGGGAACAGAACAGATCCTCTTGGGTCTGATTGGAGAAGGAACGGGCGTCGCCGCCAAAGTACTGAAATCAATGGGTGTCAACCTCAAAGACGCTCGGATTGAAGTCGAAAAAATCATCGGACGTGGATCGGGCTTTGTTGCGGTTGAAATTCCGTTCACCCCCCGCGCCAAGCGCGTCCTTGAACTCTCGCTTGAAGAAGCCCGCCAGCTAGGTCACAACTACATTGGCACTGAGCATCTGCTCTTGGGCTTGATTCGCGAAGGCGAAGGCGTTGCGGCTCGCGTTTTGGAAAATCTGGGCGTTGACTTGTCGAAAGTCCGCACTCAGGTAATCCGGATGCTGGGCGAAACCGCAGAAGTGTCGGCAGGCGGAACTCAAGGCCGCACCAAAACCCCGACGCTTGATGAATTTGGCTCAAACCTGACGCAGATGGCCGCCGACGGCAAACTCGATCCGGTTGTCGGTCGCCAAAAAGAAATTGAGCGCGTCATCCAAATTCTTGGTCGCCGCACGAAAAACAACCCCGTTCTGATTGGGGAACCGGGTGTCGGTAAAACCGCGATCGCGGAAGGACTCGCCCAGCGCATTTCCAACAACGACATCCCTGACATCTTGGAAGACAAGCGGGTCGTGACGCTGGATATCGGCCTCTTGGTCGCAGGCACGAAGTACCGAGGCGAATTTGAAGAGCGCCTCAAAAAGATCATGGACGAAATTCGTCAGGCCGGAAACGTCATTCTGGTGATTGACGAAGTTCACACCCTAATTGGCGCAGGCGCGGCAGAAGGCGCGATCGATGCCGCCAACATCCTCAAGCCCGCTCTAGCTCGCGGCGAACTCCAGTGCATCGGTGCCACCACGCTGGACGAATACCGCAAGCACATCGAACGCGATGCTGCTTTGGAGCGCCGATTCCAGCCCGTCATGGTGGGCGAGCCATCCGTGCCGGAAACGATCGAAATTCTGCACGGTCTGCGCGATCGCTACGAGCAGCACCACAAGCTGAAAATCTCGGATGCCGCTCTCGAAGCCGCTGCCAAGCTGTCCGATCGCTACATCTCCGATCGATTCCTGCCCGACAAGGCGATCGATTTGGTGGATGAAGCCGGATCGCGAGTCCGCCTGATCAACTCGCAACTGCCGCCCGCCGCCAAAGAACTCGACAAGGAACTGCGTCAAGTCCTCAAAGACAAAGACGATGCCGTCCGGTCGCAAGACTTCGATCGAGCAGGCGAACTGCGCGATCGTGAAATGGAAATCAAAGCGGAAATTCGAGCGATCGCGCAAAGCAAAAAGGCTGAATCTGCGGACGGCGAGGACACTTCGCCCATTGTGGACGAAGACGACATCGCCCAAATTGTCGCGTCGTGGACGGGTGTTCCGGTCAACAAGCTCACCGAATCTGAATCGGAAAAGCTGCTGCACATGGAAGACACGCTGCACGGTCGCCTGATTGGGCAAGACGAAGCCGTGAAAGCCGTCTCTCGCGCCATCCGCCGCGCCCGTGTGGGTCTGAAGAACCCCAACCGACCGATCGCCTCGTTCATCTTCTCCGGCCCCACCGGAGTCGGCAAGACCGAATTGACGAAGGCATTGGCCGCTTACTTCTTCGGTTCGGAAGACGCGATGATCCGGCTGGATATGTCGGAATACATGGAGCGGCATACAGTCTCGAAGCTGATCGGTTCGCCTCCCGGCTATGTCGGCTACAACGAAGGCGGACAGCTTACGGAAGCGGTTCGTCGTCGTCCCTACACCGTCGTGCTGTTCGACGAAATCGAAAAAGCGCACCCCGACGTGTTCAACATGCTGCTGCAAATTTTGGAAGATGGTCGCCTGACCGACGCCAAAGGCCGCACGGTGGACTTCAAGAACACGCTCTTGATCATGACCTCGAACATTGGCTCGAAGGTAATTGAAAAAGGCGGCGGCGGTTTGGGCTTCGAGCTATCTTCGGAAAATCAGGCCGACTCGCAGTACAACCGGATTCGATCGCTGGTCAACGAAGAACTCAAGCAGTACTTCCGCCCCGAATTCCTCAACCGTCTCGACGAGATTATCGTCTTCCGTCAGCTATCGAAGGACGAGGTGAAGGAAATTGCCGACATTCTGCTCAAGGAAGTCTTCGGACGCTTGGGCGAGCAAGGCATCACCCTGGAAGTCACCGAGCGCTTCAAAGACCGTCTGGTCGAGGAAGGCTACAATCCGGCTTACGGAGCGCGACCGCTGCGCCGAGCGATCATGCGTCTCCTGGAAGACAGTCTGGCCGAAGAAATCCTCTCTGGCCGCATCAAGAATGGCGATATCGCCGTTGTGGATGTGGGTGAAGATGGTCAGGTGCAGGTTGCCTCTGGCGAGAAGCGCGAACTGCTGCCCCAAGCGGCTGAGTAACAGCTAGGCTAAACAGCTTGAAGCGGTGGGATGTAAAGTCCCACCGCTTTTTGTTAGCTAGAAAAGTGGTAGATAGGTACTGAACGACACACCGACGATCGAGCTATCAAATCCACATCCGACTCAGACGATCGCCCAAAGCTAAACCCGCCGTACAAGCTCACACGGCTATTGCGCGTCAGGTCATAGCTCAACTGTGCCGTCACCTGATAGTAGCTATCATTGCGATCGCGCTGCGTGAAATCGACTAAATCAAGCTCATAGTTCAATCCCAATTCCAGATCCGGCTGAAGTGCATAGCTGAGTGACGCGCCGACCGTATTAGTGAGGCGGCTGCGATCGCTCGGATCGGCAAAGTTCAATCTAAGCTGATAGTAGCTATCGAGCGTCAATCGATCGGTCAGCGTATCCTGACGAGACAGACCGAACCGAACCGCATGATCGCTCAAAAATTGATCGCCATCCTCTGCCGAAAACAACTGCCGATTGCTCCAGCCGATCGTCGCCTCAGTATTGGGAAAAATCGTTTGCCGAACTTCAGCCCGAAGCTCTAGATTAAAATAATCAAGTTCTGAAAGATCGCCATAGAAAGCGTAATTGCTGCCGATCGAAGCCAATAGTTGAGTGTCTTCATCAAGCTGAGGCAGGGCGACGATCGCCAAACCCACACGACCAAACTGATCAGAAATCGGATCAACATCATCCAGCAAAATATTATCGCTGGTGAAAAAATCAAGCCGTCCCCGCAGAAAAACCGTGTCCATATCTTCCTGCTCGATCGCCAATTGATTTTCTTGCAGCCGCAGTCGTCCAAGCTCTGGATCACCGTTCGCAACGGAATTAGCTTCCTGGCTGGTTTGAACAGGTTCAACTTGCTGATCCAACTCGATCGGCAAATCGCTTTCGGAGAATTCTGCTAAAGCCGGATCGATCGCGGCTCGAACATCAGCCGACCCGCAATCACTACACTCTTCAACTACTGGAGTTGCTGTTTGTTCGATCGGGCTAATTTCACTGTCAATTAGTGCAGAAGCAGTCGGTACAGAAGCAGTTTGCGATCGCTCGATTGAAACCATCGTTTCCGGTGGCGAAATCGGAGCGATCGCGGGTTCAGCATCGTCTGTGAAAGATGGCGTTGCTTGACTTGGCGGCTCTGGAGTCGGTGGGGAAATTGTTTCCGCGATCACCTCCGGACTGTTGCTCAAAACACCAATCCAAACCAACGAATGTCCAACCCAATATTTCTTAGTCACGCTTCAAATTCACTTTTCAATTAAGCAGTGTAAACAGGTACAAATGTTCGATGTCCCTAGGAAATTTGGCTAGGAGCGAGAGCGACCATTGCCGTTTCTGGGTCGATCGAGATTGATTCGAGAACGATTGATTCGAGAACGCTCGTCACCGCCGCCATCGTCACCACCGCCATCGTCACCACCGCCATCGTCACCGCCATCGTCACCGTCATCGTCACCACCTGGCTGTTCACCATCATTGTCATCGTCACCATATCCGGCTGTTCACCATCATCCGGCTGTTCACCGTCATTGTCATCGCCGCTGTTACCCGGTTCATTGTCGTTGCCGCCCCCCGGAATGCCATCGCTATTACCGGGTCCATCGGTTGGCGACTCGCCGTCATCGCCGTTATCGCCGTTATCGGGAGTTTCGATCGGAGTCTCACCGCCATTATCAGGTGGCTCACCGCCATTATCAGGTGGCTCGATCGGTGTCTCACCGCCATTGTCAGGTGGCTCGATCGGTGGCTCTTCTGGATGCTCCTCGATCGGGCGATCGCTGGGTGAGCGTCGATCGTCAATGCGAGGATCGGTGATCACGCGATCGAGACGGTCTTCCGCTGGGTTCTCTGGTCGATCGAAGAAGCCGCCTTCGGCTGCATCTTGGGCGTTGTCAGTGGGTGGGGTGAGATCGGCTGGAGACGGATCGGGTGAGCCTGCGGGTCGTTGAACGAAGCTGGGCGTTTCGATGATCTGATCGGCTGGCAAAGGCTGCTGCTGGTCGATCGCCGTTTGCATTTCGGCTTGCACCTGCGCGATCGCCGGATCAGAAGATTCCCCACCCTCAAATTCTTCAGAGGGAGCGAGTCCGCGTACCAGTTCGCTCGTTTCGTAAAACGAATTGAGGTCAAAATCGTAGATGCTTTCGATGCGATCGCCCACCGCCACAACCATCTGTCCGCCTTGCAGGGCTTGCCGCTGGGTGCCGTCGCGATTGAAAACTTCGATGCCGCTGTCGGTCAGTGCGCCAACGATCGTCGTGTCGGTTTCGGGAATGTAGCGCACAAACAGAGCAGAACCTTGAATGCCCGCTGCGGCGTTGGGGGTGCGAATTTGCGTCCGGCCTTGTCCGGGCGGAATCAGCATCAGCACGGTTCCATTGGACAAGCGAAAGTTACGGGTTCCGGCACTAAACCAAAAGACGACCTGTTCACCCAGTCGCCCCAGCGAACCATCGTTGAAGCGCAGTTCGACAAACGAGCTTCGCGCCGTAGACACGCCGTTTCCCGGTGTCAAAACGTCCGAGACGCGAGCCGCACGGGGCGATTGATTTTGGCGCAGCACCTGAACGCTGTTGCGAACCGTTTGCACAACGGCGCGATTCAGGGCTGTCTGAGCAGAAACTTCTGCGGCAAACAGCAGCGTATTCGACAAAACAACCGCAATGACGGTAGCTGTACGGCCAAACATGAAAAGTTCCTGAGCGAGTAAAGAACAAGTGCCGTGCCAAGCGCAGCACAATTATGATTCACAGCCCGATTGAATCATTCAGCAAAAAAGAGAAAAATTAACCTGTCGATCGCCTGTGTTGAATCAGTTCGGTTGAGCCATCAAACCCAGTTGCGATCGAACTAACCGATCGCCTTGAAAATCGCGACCTTAGGGTTACGAACGGAGCAAATGCTAGAGAATTTTCTGCTGAGATTCTATTTGGAAACGGCAAGCGTAGGCCACCCCGGAGCAACGATTGTAGCAGAACAAACTTACTGATTCACCCAATCTTCAGGTAGACCGATCGTGGCATCAGCTTCGACGGTATCTGACCGATCCGCCGTTGCTGCAATCGAATTCGCTGCGATCGGATTCGCTGCGATCGGATTGTCGGCATCATCCAAGTTGAATTGATCCGCTGTTGCCGCGATCGTATTGGCTTCGGTCGCCAGCAGATCGTCCGCAGACACAATGGGCAATTCGATCGCGACCCTTGATCGAATCAGCGGCAGCAGCGCAACGCGCACCTCATGCACCGATCGATAGCGCTGCGTAAAGTCGTGATGCACCATGCGATCGAGAATTGCCGCAAATTCATCGCTGACGACGGCTTGCGATCGCCAGCGCACTGCGCCCGTCTCCGCATCGTGAATCAGCGTGTGGGGCGATTTTCCAGTCAGGGCGTAGATCGCCGTCATGCCGATCGCGTAGATATCGCTGTTGAACTGCGGACGACCCGAGGACTGCTCACTCGGCATATAGCCCGGAGTGCCAACGGAAACCGTGTATTTTGTTTCTGTCCCGCTTTCTGCCAGTTGCGTCGTGATTTTTCGGGCGATGCCAAAGTCAATCAGGACCAATCGGCTATCACGCGATCGCCGCATGATGTTTGCGGGCTTGAGGTCGCGATGGATCACGCCCTGCTCGTGAACAAACGCTAAAACTTCCAGCAAATCAGTGAGAATCTGAATGATTTTTGCTTCGGGGAGCGATCGCTTTGGCAGAATTTCATGATTGAGCGGATGGCCTTGAATAAATTCTTGAACCAGATAAAATTCGTTATTTTCTTCAAACGAAGCGAGCAGTTGCGGAATTTGATCGTGCTGTCCCAATCGCTCTAATGTTTCGGCTTCAGTGGCAAACAAACGTCGCGCTAGCTTCAGCGTATTGGGATCATCGCTAATGACTCGCAACTGTTTCACCACGCAATAAGGATTGCCGGGACGCTGGATATCTTCTGCCACATAAGTTTCACTAAATCCGCCCGACCCTAGCACTTTTGCAATCCGATATCGCCCGCTCAATACTTTTCCAGAAAGGGCAATTTCTCGCTCGCGGACTAAATCTTCAAAATCGTCTTGCTGGCTGATAATTTCCTGAACGATCGGAGACGTAACGTAATTTTTAGCGTATCTCTAAGCTTTTGCTTCCGAAGCTGTTCATGAATTGATCCGGCCACCAGCAAAGACACGCCGCTAAAGGCGATCGCCGTGATCGGAATTGCGACGGGCACGATTAGCTGAGCCTGCGTCAGCAGCGCGTAGCTGATTCCCGTCCAAACGATCGCCAGTCCCAATCCGCCTGCTAGTCGCTTGAATGGCTGCTTGGGACGCTGAATAATCCAGCCGCTTGCCGCAATTCCAACAAATACGATCAGCCCTCTCAAAGGCGCATTGGGAATCGCCTCAGCGATCGATTTTCCTTCTAATCGTGTGGCGATCGCATTCGCGTGAAGTTCAACGCCTGCCATTTGTTGTGGATGCAGCCAGCTTCCCGAAAACGGCGCAGCGTGAAAATCTTGATGCGCCAGCGCGGTTGATCCAATGATGACAATTTTGTCTTTGAAATAAGCACCAGACTGTAAGTTATTTCGCCAGGTTGCTGAATCGAGAACCTGCCAAAATGGAACTTGATCAAAGGTTTGAGCAGGGCCATAGAAGAAAATTGAATTGCCCGATCGCTCCGGATAACTAATCTGTGCTGCCTTTAATGTAGATTCTGCAAAAGTCGGCAACTGCTCTAGAACTTCAGCTTGTTCCGGCGGCGAATCTTGCATCAAACGAGCTAAAAATCGATCGCCAAACTGATGAATTCGTCCGTTAGGTTCCAGCAGAAAGTTGATGAATCCCAAGCAGCGATCGGTTTCACAAAATTCCGGCAGCGGTGTTTCAAGTTGCGTCACGAAGCCTTGCGGCGTGTCAAGCTGGGCGTATTGCGAAGCCAAAACAATTCGCGAGGAATGCTGCTGCAAGCTTTGCGCGAAGCGGCGATCGTCTGCCTCGCCATAGCTGCTGGGCGTAGAGAAAATCAGATCGATCGCCACAGCTTTTGCGCCCGCCACCATCAGCTTGTCTACCACGATGGCATAAGCGCTACGCTGCCAAGGCCAAGCCTGAATCGGTTCAAGATCGCTGTATCGGTTCGGGTCAGCCCGGAAGAATTCGCCCTGCGATAAAGAGGACTCGTCGATCGCCAAAATCACAATGTTTTGCGGTGGCGCAACGGAACCTCTGGTTTCAAAAAACACCGTTTGCATTTGCCGTTCCAGCGCCTGCACCCAAGCTGGATCGATCGCCGTTGCGACAGTGGCCGCTACTGCCCATCCCCCAGACAAATTGCTTCCCAAACGCCATGCCATCGCCGCTGACTCGCACTCGCCCCACTGCTCCCAGAATCGCCGGATTTAACTGGGGTTGCAACCTGTGGATGTTCTTTGCTCATGGTTTCACGGGTTGCCAACGCTTCCTACATTCTTTTAGATACGATCGATCCTAACCAAAATCCGGTAGCCTTCAAAAAGCGTTACTTCGCGGTGTGCAGACGGAAAAAAAGCAAGCGATCGACTGAGCCGCTTGCCTTCCAGGATTTTAGTGAAATTGGATCGAAATTGAACTAAAAATTAAACCGAGCCGCCCGCCGCCAGCAGTCGAGCGCGGCTACGCTTAAACGCTTGAGTCGCACGGTTTTGTTCAGCGCGATCGTCTCCCGTGAGGGCATTGACCCGTGCTTGAGCGGCTTTGTATTCCGCTTCGGCAGTGGCGCGATCGATGCTGTCGCCGCGCTCTGCACCATTGACCAGAATCGTAACCTCATCAGCTTCAACTTCGGCAAAGCCGCCTTGCAGGGCGATCGACACCCAGTCGCGGCCTTCTCGAACGCGCAGCACTCCGGTATCAAGGGCAGTCAGCAAGGGCGCGTGACCGCTCAAGATGCCAAGCTGTCCTGTCGTGCTAGGTAAAATAACTTCTTCTGCGCTGGCATCCCAGACGGTGCGATCTGGGGCAACGACGCGAACGGTTAATGTCATAGAAGTGAAGAGACGCGAGATCTCGCGTCTGTGCGGGGTTAGGGATTAGGGGGTTG
>JAAUTJ010000093.1 GCA_012031475.1 Leptolyngbyaceae cyanobacterium SM1_3_5
CGCCGGCCGAATATTCCGCGAGCCCCTCAAATCCCCACAGAAACGCGCGCCTCCAAGCCCGATCGCCCCTCAACCCCCGATCGCGCCGTCGGATGCGGGCACGGGGGCACCGCCCCTACAAATCGCCCCTGTAGAGCAAATTCAGCTAGCGCCTGCAAGCACGATCGCCCCTGCCCCAACGCCAACCGCCAGCTCGAACCCGCAACAAGATTTAGCATTGTTAATTGGCGATTTATTAGGTGCAGAAACATCGGTCGATCGAGACCCTCAAACTGGAGATTTAGCAATTAAATGGCAGACTCCTCAAGGATTAGAAATTCAACAAACAGTACCCGCGGCACCGCCCGAACTTACTTTTATACCGGCCTCACCGAAACCCTACCCGAAACCCGCCGCGCGAGGAGCTTCTGCTACAGAAAAACCCGACGGTTGGATAGTTTTAAATCCCCCGAACTCTACTGTGGTTGCTGTCGATCCAGCCCCGCCAACAAGCGAACCCGATTGGTGGGGAAGACTTTCCCAATTCAATCGATCGACAAATAGAATCAGTTCCCGTTAATCCCACACCTTTACCAACCCCGAACCATCGCCAACTCCCGCACCAAAACCGTCGCCCTCTCCAACTCCCGCGCCGACGCCCGCGCCAATTCCAATTCCCGTACCGCTGCCCACGCCGCGCCCTGCCCCTGCTCCTGCGCCCATTCAGCAGACAGACTTTTTTAGTGAAGCGCTCAGGTTTTCCCTGCGTTGGGAAGGCGGCTATGTTAACCATCCGAGCGATCCGGGCGGCGAAACAAACAAAGGCGTGACGGCAAATACCTATGCAGCCTATCGCCGTCGCAAAGGTCTTGCACCGCGCAGCGTCCGCAACATTACGGATGCAGAAGTGAATGAGATCTATCGCGATATGTACTGGAAACCCGCTCAGTGCGATGCCAAACAGCGGGCACTGGCGATCGTGCATTTTGATACTGCCGTCAACTTCGGCGTCGGTGGTTCCACGATCTTTTTGCAAGAGGCTCTGGGCATTGCCGCCGATGGCGCTTACGGGCCTGCCACTCGTGCCGCGCTTGCCCGTGCGAATGTTGCACAAACGGCGCAGCGCTACTGTCAAGCTCGCATCGACTATCGCTATCGTCGAGTTCAGCAAAGTCCGAGTCAGCGCGTGTTTTTGGCGGGATGGCTGAACCGCGATAACGATTTACGTCGATACATCAACGCGCTGCGCTGACCGCTGATCCAACCGCCTGCTGCCGACAGCCCGCTAAACCAAGACTCGGATTTTCTCGGTAGGCGCGATCGGGCGTCCAAACCTGCACGGTGCGATTTGATACCGTGCCGAGCCAGTACAAATATTCGACATCGGCATGATAGCTTGTGCCGACGCGCAAGTTGGAAAAGTCGTCTTCGCACATTTCAAATCCAAATCGCACCACAATTTGAGCAACCAGACACTCTGGCGTATCAGAAGATTCACCACTGGCTTCTCTTTCTTGCCAAAATTTCTCTAAGAACCGGGTCAAGACGGGCAGGATTTTTGCAGGCGAACCGTTGCGGCTGGCGTAGATTAAGGCGGGATTGCCTTCGACCAAGATGTGACAGGGTTGGGACATTGCCGTTCCTTCTTTAACGAACTGCTTGACTTTCACGCTAGCGTGCGGCGCATCCGCAGAACGTGACTCAGACTACACAATTTTCGCCTGTTGGGGACGCAATGCCTGACCTTAAGATCCAGCAAAACCTGATCCAGCAAAACCAGTGGAGGAAAAGTATCGGTGAATGCGGCTGAACGAGCGACCAACGTGGAACTTGCCAGCAAAATCGCGGCGATCGTCAACCTGATCAAAAGCGAACTGCCGGACATCCGCGCTGACCTGAAACCCTGGACGAACGATCGCGACACCCGCGACCTGATCGACCCCGACTCGATCGACCTGGGATTTCACTTTCCGGGGCGATCGCGGCTCTGGCAGTGCCAAAGTATTCTGCTGCAAATTCGCTTTCACGACGATCCGATCGTCGGGTCGCATCGGGCGATCGGCGTTGAAGCGGCAGGGTTTGACTATCAGGGCAGGCAGTGGCAGTTTTCGACGATCGAGCAGTGGTGCTTCACGGGAACGGCTCCGCAGCCGGAAATGGCCGAGCAGTTCAAGCAATTTTGCGTCCAAATCCTGGAATTGTTTAACGGGTCGGTGGAGGCGTAGGCGATCGCCCCGATTTAGACGGAGAAATTGTAAAGTTTTGTTAAGATTTTGGTAAAGTGTCTGGAATTGAGCGATCGACCTGAAAGCCGCTTTTGATGTGGGTTTCGTTACAGAAATCGCTCATAAACCTTTCATAAAGCTACTGTCTGCATCCGCAGATCCCCTGATCCCCAATCCAAAACCTTCGTGATAAGGTGATCGAGGTCTGAAGTCTAAAAAAGTGAATATGTAACGAGTCCGAGTTGGAGCAAACTGGGGTGTGCCATTGAGCAACCCACTTTTTTACAAACGCCCTCCTAACTCTCGCTCGTCTTGTCCTTCACGTTGGATAGTATGAATCAACAACTTTGGAGCGGTGTAACGACTGCTGTCTTTTTGCTGGGTAGTTTGAGCATTGCCTCCACCAGCAGCGCACAGCAAGCTGAATCTCAAGACGACATCCCTGACGCAAATGTTTCGCTACGCGAGCCTGATACAAATTCGCTACGCGAAAGCTCTGAACTGAACCAGCCAGTTCCTTCCGCCGATCTCTCCTGACTGCCGACAGTGCCGCTTCTACCGAAGCCGATGCAGTCAAAGTTGGAGAATACCAATCTCAAGACGAACCTGAAGCGGCAGCCGAACCGATCGCCCAGATCGAGCCGCACGAAATGCAGGGACGCTCTGCCGCTACGGTCTTTGTCCGCGATATTCCCGTTCTCACTTTCCTGGGCGCACCCCCTGCCGAGATTGCTGCCGCCGATCCGGAAACGAAAGTCGCCACGCCCAACGACTCCGCTGGCGTTGTGCCGACCGCAGCCCCAGCGACCGCAGCCCCGGCATCCGCAGTCCCGGCATCCGCAGCCCAAAATAATGACCCCACTTGGCGCGCCACGACGATCGCCGCCCGACTGAACCAGCTTTACCGCGATCGCGTCGATGCTGCTGCCATTACCGTGAACTGGGATGACGAAGGCGATCGCTATGTGATTCGGCTGAACGAGGAAGAACTCGTTGAACTCAACGCCGACACGATTTTGCCCGACACGACTCGCGACCCGGCCAACGATGCGTTGCAGGCAGCCAATCGACTGCGGCGACTGCTGGGCAATGCGCCGCCCCTAACCGAAATTATCGGTCGGCCACAGCCGCAGCCACAGCCCGCACCCGAATCGTCCAACATCGTCCAGCGCACGATTCGCGGCATCGCCTCCTGGTATGGCCCCGGCTTCAACGGTCGCCGCAGCGCCAGCGGCGAAATTTTCAACCAGAATGCTCTGACGGCGGCACACCGCACCCTGCCGTTTGGAACGCAAGTGCGCGTCACGAATTTGCGGACGGGGCAATCGGTGATCGTGCGGATTAACGATCGCGGTCCGTTCAGCGGCAGACGCATCATCGATTTGTCGGCTGGTGCTGCTCGTGCCGTCGGCATGATGAATTCCGGCGTCGCGCCCGTCAGCGTAGACGTGCTCAGTACGCCCAGCCGCCGTCGCTAGGACGCCGTTTGAGTCGCGATCGCTTCAGGTGCGATCGCGGCATTCTCGCTAAAATGGGCAGGTGCATTCCCCAGCCGCATGGAATTCCCCCAGCCCAATGGATCAGTACTACAAGCCCGAACATCTTGCCCAGTTCGCCCAAATCAGCGAAGGCCAGCCGGAACTTGCCAAAAAGTTTTTTGACTATTATGGAGCCGTGTTTGCCGAGGGTGCGCTTTCGGCTCGCGAAAAAGCTTTGATTGCGCTGGCCGTTGCCCACACGGTTCAGTGTCCCTACTGCATCGACGCCTACACGAAAGAATCGCTTTCCCAAGGATCGGATCTAGAGCAAATGACCGAGGCGATCCACGTGGCGACGGCGATTCGCGGCGGGTCGTCACTCGTTCACGGAATGCAGATGCTTGATCAGGTGCGTCAGGTGGGCATGTAGGCATGACGAATATTGATTTAAAGCCCCGATCGATCCGCGCCACGACTTCACTTTCCCAGCAGCGATCGCCGCTCGTCGATCCGCACGCGCAAATCGCCGCGCTCAATCAGCTTGATTTACCGAACGGCGATTTTGGCAAGGCGATCGAACCGCAGGGCTGGAACGGCTTGACACCGAGCGCGATCGAAATCTTTCAAATCAACGTCGGCAAGCTGTGCAACATGGCCTGCCGTCACTGCCATGTGGATGCGGGTCCCGATCGCACTCGCGAAAACATGGACTGGGGCACGATCGAGGCTTGCCTCTCCGCCCTCGACCAAACTGCGGCGCACACGGTTGACATCACGGGCGGCGCACCCGAACTGAATCCGCACTTTCGCGATCTCGTCGAGGAATGCGTCCGGCGCGGCAAGCACGTGATCGATCGCTGCAATCTCACGGTTTTGCTGCTGCCCAAATTTCAAGATTTGCCGCAGTGGTTTAGCGATCGCGGAGTCGAAGTTGTCTGCTCTCTGCCGCACTATCGCCAGCGCAATACGGATGCCCAGCGCGGTGACGGCACATTTGAGCAGTCGATCGAAGCGTTGCGCCGCCTGAATGCTGCCGGATACGGACAGGGCGATCCGCAGCGGCAGCTTACTTTAATGTCGAATCCGGTCGGCGCATTTTTATCTTCGGGTCAGGCGCGGCTGGAGGAAGAATGGAAAGTTGGGCTTCAGCGCAATCACGGCGTCACGTTCGATCGCCTGATCACGCTCAACAATATGCCGATTTCGCGCTATCTGGAATGGCTGGAGCGATCGGGCAATTTGCAGCAGTACATGGAACTGCTCGTGAATGCGTTCAATCCTGGGACGATCGCAGGCTTGATGTGTCGCAACACGATTTCGATTTCGTGGGACGGTCGCCTCTTCGACTGCGACTTCAATCAAATGCTCGATCTGGAAGTGCAGCCCGTCAGCGGCCAGCGTCCCAACATCCGCGATTTCGATCTCCAACTCCTCGCCCAGCGGCAAATTGTGACAGGACGACACTGCTTCGGCTGCACGGCAGGGGCGGGAAGTTCTTGCGGTGGGGCGATCGACAGCTAACTGAGATTTTGCACCAGTCTCAACACCGCCCGGAAATCAATTTCCGGTCTCAAAGCAAAAACCCGTTCAAACGGGTTGTAACCCTGGCACGATCGATTCCCCAGTCAGTTTCAACTGACTTTCGCTGTTAGCCAGAAATTTATTTCCGGGCGGTTCTCGCAACCGATGCAAGATCGACAGCTAACTCAATTCACCGTTCAAGTGCATTAACTGGCTCCAATTCATTCAACCTTTAAGCACTGCTGAACGGTTTCCAGTACCGACTCCGAAAGGCTTTCCAACTCATAGCCGCCCTCCAATCCAAACAGGACTTTCGGCGTAATTGCGATCGAATAATTCGTCAGTTCCGCATAGTCTTGAGGCTGAAGGTTAATTCTGGAAAGCAGGTCTACCTGATTGGCGTCATATCCTGCACTGACAATCAAAAATTTTCTGGCGCAAAACTTTTGAAAAAACGGTAAAACTTTCGCTTCAAATAGTTGGCGATAGTCCTGAATGGTGCTGCCCGGAGCGATCGGCAAATTTAGCACGTTGTTAAACTTACCTTGTTCTTCCGGTTTGCCTGTGTGCGGATAGCCAGGGGATTGATGAATCGAACAAAAGGCAATGTTTGGAAGATTTTCGATCGCGCTTTGCGTCCCGTTGCCGTGATGCACATCCCAATCCAAAATGCCAATTCGCTGAATGCCTTTTGACTGAGCATACCGAGCCGCGATCGCCGCATTACAAAAAATACAAAATCCCATTCCTTCGTTTTGAAGCGCATGATGTCCGGGTGGTCTTGCTAACACAAACGCAGGCTTTCCTGACTGCCAAACCAGATCAATTCCATCCAGCCAAGCATTGACGGCCAAACATGCCACTTCAAAGCTTTGAGGCGAAATTTGAGTCGATTCAAAACAGCCCCAGCCTCGTTCCGCATAAGCTCGAACTTCCTCAATATATTGAGCAGAATGAACCCGTTCAATCGCTGGAATGACCTCTTCTGAATTAGAAGGATGAAGCCACTGAATTTGATTGGCGATCGCGGATGTTTGCAGCCGATTCACAATCGCTGTTAGTCGATCGGGCTGTTCAGGATGCATATATCCCGTCTCATGCAAAAGGAATCGATCGGAGTAGAGAATCGTAACCATTGAATTGCGAAGGATTGAACCGAAAAAGGATTGAACCGAAAGTTAAATCAAGCGGCAGTGGAAAAAGCTGAGATTCGCGGACGCTGATTTTTCTGCTGCTTCTTTTGGCCGTGATGTTGCGATCGCTGAGCGAGTGCAATCAAATTCTAAATCAAATTCTCAATCGCGAAAGTTGTAGCGTTTGCGCTGTGCGAGCAGATGCCGCAACCGCCAAAGAAATAGTCCTGCCACAACTGCGATCGCGATCGACTGTCCCGTCCACAATCCCACACTGCCCCAGCCGAATTGAAACCCTAACAGGTAGCTAGCGGATAGACCCACGCCCCAGTAGCCCAGCACGTTCAGCAGCATGGGAATTTGCGTATCTTGCAGCCCTTGCAGCGACCCATAAACTGCTTTTTGAAAGCCGTCTAAAACCTGAGCGATCGCCGCAACGATCAGCAGCGGCAGGGCGATCGAAACGATCGCGGTATTGTCTGGATTTTGCACATCCAAATAAATGCCGATAATCTGATTTGGAAACAGCAAAAAGGCGATCGAAACGGCCAGCATAAACACAATGCTAAGGCTCATGCTCACCCAGGCTGCTTGCTGAATGCCGAGTAGATCGCGCTGTCCAAACCACTGCCCGACTCGAACCGTTGTGGCGTAAGAAATGCCCAGCGGAACCATGAAGACAACGACGATCGTTTGAAACACAATTTGATGCGCGGCCAAGGTTTCAGTTCCCAGCGTTCCCATCCAAAGGTAATCACTAAGTAAAAGCCGATTTCTAGTCCAGAAAACAAACCGATCGGCGCACCCACCCAAATTAATTCTCGCAAAACTTGCGACGAACTTGATGCAGATCTTGAAAAAATTCGATAGTTTTTCAGCTTTGAATTTAGCAAAACATACAGCGCCAAAGCCAAAAACATTCCCCACAGCGCAATCACGCTGGCGATCGCTAATCCGGCCAGTTCCAAGCGCGGAAAACCGAATTTTCCAAACCCCAGAACGTAGTTTCCAACAATATTAAACATCGTGCCAATCACGACAATGACCATGACGGGACGCGCCTGCGACAAGGCGGCAACAGTGGCGCGGAGGGCGGCAAATCCGATCGCCGGAAACAAGCCCCAGAGCATAATATCGAGATAGGTATCGGCAAGCTGAATCGTGATTTCTGCTTGTCCAGTCTGACTCATCCAGCGATCGAGATGTCCGGTTAAAATCATCGTTGGAATTGCCACCAAAACTGATAACCAAAGTCCCTGTCTGGCAATTTGCGGAATGCGGTGATTTTGTTCGGCTCCGACCGCTTCCGCAATTAATGGAGTCACGCCCATGACAATGCCGCTGCTCGTCACCATAATTGATAGAAAAACGATCGCCGCCAGTCCACCGCCTGCCAAAACATCGGCTCCCCATTCTGCCCATCATGATGGCATCAGCAAATCCTGTTGCAGACTGGGCAACTTGAGCGCTTGCCAGCGGAACGGCCAGCTTTAAGAACTCACGAATTTCGATTTTGAGGAGCGATCGACCTGAGAAATTTAGCATTTTATTGACTCTCTCAATCAGAATGGTTGCTATTGGGCATGAAGAAAACTGAGCCGATCAAAAACAAAGTTACCTTCAGATAAATGCAGCAAAGTTAAGAATGAAAAGTGACTGAATGCTTCAAAAATTGCTTCCGCTAAAATAAGCCTGACCCAATTAAAAACAGCCAGCTTGCAATCCAAATTCGTTTTTCCATTGCTTGTTTTTTGCTCTGATTACAATTTGTAAATCGTTCCACTACAATTACTTTAAAGAAAATCAAAGATTCGCAATACTCGAATTTTGCGCGACTATCAAAATCTTGCGGTCAGTTTTGAGCGGAGTGAACACTCGATGACCAAGGCATCCTCAGCAAACAGCATTCCCGCCTGCTCTCTGGTTCCGATCGCCTCCAGCGAGCCGTTGGGCTGGCAACCGCTGCGGGTTGAAGAATTTCAGCAGCCGCCCGGAGTCGTGAATGTTCCTGCTGGGGAAGGCGATTCGATCTCGCTGTGTCTGTGTCTCGCTCCGCGTCCATATCGAATTCAGCAAATCGTGGGCGATCGCCGCTACACCGGACTGTATGCCAAAGGCGATATTTCGATTACGCCCGCCGACCTGCCCGCCTCCTATCATGCCGAGGGCGATGACCACTACTTAAACGTGCAACTGCCCGCTTTGTTCTTGAAGTCTGTGGCGGAAGAAGTGGTGGAACTGGATTTCGATCGCGTCGAACTGGTGACTAATTTTCGCCTGCGCGATCGCCAACTGGAACAAACGCTGCTGCTGCTCCGCGCCGAACTGCACAAAGGCGGCTGGGGCGGACGGCTGTATGTGGAATCGCTGGCGACGGTCTTGGCGGTGAGTCTGCTGCGCGAATATTCCAGCCTTCGGCCTCGCGTCACCGCTTATGAAGGCGGATTGAGCGATCGCAAACTTCTCCAAATCTCCGACTACATTCACGCCCATCTCGATCGAGAAATTAAGCTGGCAGACTTGGCAAATTTGGCGGGCATCAGTCCGTTTCACTTCAGCCGCTTGTTCAAGCAGTCGATCGGCGTTTCGCCGCATCAATATCTGCTGAGGCAGCGCGTCGATCGGGCAAAAGATTTGCTGAAAAATTCCGATTTGGCGATCGCCCAAGTTGCTCTACAGTGCGGCTTCAACAGCCAAAGTCACTTGGGAAAAGCATTTCGAGACGCAACCGGAATGACGCCCAGCGGCTATCGCAAACAGGCATAGCGCGGTTTGAGCTTCGATCGCTCCCGATCTCTGAAATTGCGATCGCCAGTTAAAACACCAAACCCCCTGAACAAATCTAGGGAATGTAGATTCGACCAACTCCCTTGTAGTTGTCAATGTCCAGCAAAATCTCAACTAGACGACTTGCACATCGTTCACGATAGTTCTGCTCATCTAGTCGCTCTTTGTTGCCGATCGTCACGACTGGAAGCGATGTAATTATGTTGTTTTCTCGAATGACTTGTTCTAGCGAACCGTCACCTTTCATGTTTCGATTGGCTGTCAGAATAATCATCTGATTTGATTGAGCAGCCTGCCATACTTGTTGATCGTTGCTGTCTTCAACTAAACCAACTTCCTCAAATCCAATAAAGCGAATCAGCATCAGTTCCAGCCATCCCCTAGCGGCGATCGTGCCCCAAAGCAATGCTGCTTGTCCTCTCAAGTTGTAGTCGATCAAAAAATTCATACCTCAGATTCAAGCCTGTCTTTCCAAGCTTGAAGCCTAAGCCGAATCGCTGCTCGATCGGATTGAGGAGACAGGGCAGCAAGCCGCGCAAAATGTTCTTGATTGCGTTCTTCCCAATACTGGCGATCGACTTCTGCCATTTGCAAAACCTGCTGATATTCGGCTTCGACTTCTGCCCGATGCGCTTTGATATAGGTCAGCGCTGCATCAACTTGAGCATCAGTCAGGCAAAGCTTTTCACGAATCAATTTTGCAGGATAATCAACCGTCAGATAGTCCATCACGTCGTAGAGCGTGATTCGGGTTTTGGCGATCGTCAGTCCCCATTCTGTGCGGATGATCGATCGATCGTTCAACGCTTGCTCACCAGACGCAGGAGCCATATTTATCTCCTAAGAACTGTCTTCATCGTATCTCATTCAAGGTGCTAAGTTGAGGGGTGAAACCCAACCTACAGCTTTCAGGTAGGACAAGCAATAAAAATATGCTCTCTTGCTTTCCGAGCCTGAAGTAAAGAAATGAGAATGCCCATCCCATTACCCTCAACTATTAATTTTGCCGTGTGGCCTTGTGGAATCACTTCTATATTTCTGCCATAGAACTCAACATTCTTTAATGTGAGTTGAATGGTTGCAGCAACACCTAAATCAATTGACGTGAGATGTGGAAGATGACCACTGACCTGCGTTTTTGTAATCGCTGTAAATGTAGAGCCGACAGGAATATCTTCATCCCCAACGTTTCTTCCTGTTATCTCCCCAAGCGGATTAGCTGCATCAACTTTAAAATTCATCGTTGTAGTTAAGAGTTGTAAATTCATATTTAAAGTAATCGCCCTCCCAAAACATTATTCCTTGCGACATCCGATCGCCGCCAAGATCTGAGAAATCAAATGATGTCTCAGACTTATTATTTGATTCGATCGAAAGCCGATGGTCAATATCTGGTGGCGCGTCCCAATCAGGATGCCGCAGATGCAGGTTATGTGCTGATGTTTCGCGAGCAGTATGACGCGCTCAGCTATCTCAACACGCACGGCAAAAACGTCTCCGATCGATTTGGCATCGAGTCGATTCCGGCCACGCAGATGAAAGCCTTGCTCGATCGCTGGGGCTTCACGGGAATTGGCATGGTGTCTGACCCGCTCGTGCCACAAATTGACTTTCTCACTCACCGCTAACTATCTCGCCGCCAATCATGACGAACTATCGAATTACCCTGCTTCCCGGTGACGGCATCGGGCCAGAAATTATGGCCGTAGCGATCGCCGTCCTCAAAGAAGTCGGCTCACAGCTTGACCTCACGTTTGAGTTTCAATCAGCCTTGATGGGCGGCGCGGCGATCGATGCCACTGGCAACCCTTTACCAGAGGAAACCCTGGCCGCCTGCCGCAACAGCGATGCCGTTCTGCTGGCGGCGATCGGCGGCTACAAGTGGGACAATCTGCCGCGCCATCAGCGACCGGAAACCGGACTGTTGGGACTCCGCGCCGGACTGGGACTGTTTGCCAATCTGCGTCCGGCCAAAATTTTGCCGCAGCTCATCGATGCATCGAGCCTGAAGCGCGAAGTCGTCGAGGGCGTAGACATTATGGTGGTGCGCGAACTGACGGGCGGCATTTATTTTGGTCAGCCGAAAGGGATTTTTGAAACCGAAACCGGAGAAAAGCGCGGCGTCAATACGATGGCCTACACGGAATCGGAAATCGATCGCATTGGCCGCGTTGCCTTTGAGACGGCTCGCAAGCGCAGCAAACGGCTGTGTTCTGTCGATAAGGCAAACGTGCTGGATGTCTC
>JAAUTJ010000094.1 GCA_012031475.1 Leptolyngbyaceae cyanobacterium SM1_3_5
TGCCACTGTGACGACGCAAACGTTCAGCCAGTGGTAGCCGCATCCGGCGATCGCTCAATTTTCGCTTGTTCACCTTCTTTATAGAAAAACCCATGTCGCACTTTAGCCAAATCAAAACGCAAATCAAAGACTTAACCTCGCTGGAATCGGCATTGACCGACTTAGGCGTGGAGTGGAAAGCAGGTCCGCAACCCGTGCGCGGCTATCGCGGGCAGACGCGCCAAGCCGAAGTTTCGATCGAGCAAGACAACGGCTACGACATTGGCTTTAGCTGGAACGGTCGCGAATATGAACTGGTCGCAGATTTGCAGTACTGGCAGCAACCCCTGACCGTAGAAGGCTTTCTCAATCGCGTCACGCAGCGCTACGCCTACCACACCGTTGTCAAAGAAACGGAAAAGCAAGGCTTCCAACTCACCGAGCAAAAGCAAAATCAAGACGGCTCAATTCGGCTGGTGCTGCAACGTTGGAGCGCTTAGAAAGGGCGATCGGGGTGCGACATGACTAATCCTCACGATCCGGCTCACCTTGCCCCAGAGCATTTTGCCCCAGAACTGGGTGGCGCTTGGCGTGATGCGGGCGATCGCACAGGCTTCGAGCCGGAACTGGGCGGCATTGTGCGGCAAAAAGGCGTTTACGTCGATGAAATCGTCTGCATTGGCTGCAAGCACTGCGCTCATGTGGCTCGCAACACGTTCTACATTGAAGCGGATTACGGGCGATCGCGAGTTCTGCGGCAAGACGGTGACTCGGAAGAAATCATCCAGGAAGCGATCGATACCTGTCCGGTAGACTGCATCCACTGGGTGGACTACACTGAACTGAAAAAGCTCGAAACCGATCGCAAATTCCAGGTGATTCCCGTCGCGGGCTTTCCGATCGACAAAGCCGTGATTGCTTCCTTGCAGCGTCGGCAAAAGCGCCGCATCCAGCGCCAGAAAAACCAGAATTCCTAAGTTTCCATTGCTTCAATCGGGCTGGAGTCGTCCCCGGATGGCTCCAGCCTTTTTGGTCTGTCGGAATCGCTACAGCAAATTGAGCGGATCAACGTCGATCGTCAAGCTGACGATCGACGGACAGCGCGATCGCAGTTCCGCCAGATCCAGCCAGTCGGTATTCGCATCAGCGTTGCCTTCACCAAAATCTGCCAGCGGTAGCGACGGGCAACGCGAGCGATCGCGGCGGGGGCGGGGCCAAGAATGTCGGTGTGAGCGATCGATCGCAGGTCATCCGCAATCTGTTCGGCGGTTTGGCGGACGGCAAAAGCGTCGGGACTGCTCAGCCGCAGCAGAATTAGGCGACCATAGGGCGGATAGTTGAGGAGCGATCGCTGCTGCAACTCGGCACGGGCAAACGGCTCGTATTCATGCCGCTGAACCGCTGCAATCACAGGATGTTCGGGCGAATAGGTTTGCACAATCACGCGACCGGGATCATCGCCGCGTCCAGCCCGACCCGCCACCTGAATCAGCGTTTGCAAAGCCCGCTCTCCCGCCCGATAGTCGGCCATGTGCAGCAGTCCGTCTGCGGCAACCACGCCCACTAGGGTCACCTGCGGCAGATCAATTCCCTTGGTGAGCATTTGCGTCCCGACCAGCAGATCGGCTTCACCGCGAGCAAAGCGCGTCAGCAAAGTCCGGTGTGCGCCCTTCGTGCGCGTGGTGTCGCTGTCGAAGCGGATGGCGCGGAGGCTGGGGAACTGCTGCGCGATCGCCTGCATGACGCGCTGCGTTCCGCTGCCGAAGTGCTTGAGGTAGGGCGATTGGCAGTCGGGGCAGTGATTGGGCTGCGATCGCGTGTAGCCGCAGTAGTGACAGCGCAACAGTTCGCTGCCGCCTAGCTGCACCTGATGGTAGGCCAGCGAAACATCACAGTGCGGACACTGCATTACATTTCCGCAACTGCGACAGGAAACGAACGTGCTGTGGCCGCGCCGATGAATGAACAGCAAGCCCTGCTGACCGTTGAGATTTTCGATCGCCTCTTGCAGCGATCGGCTGAAGATCGATCGATTGCCGTGCTGAAGCTCTTGCCGCATATCGACGACTTCGACAGTCGGCAGCGGGCGGGCTTGGACGCGATCGGGCAGCGAAAGATACAGCGTCGGCGGTTCACTGGTTGGCGGTTCAGTAGTCGGCTGTTCAGTAGACAGCGTACTCGCCCAGGTTTCCAGCGCGGGCGTGGCCGAGCCGAGAATCAGCGGACAGTCGGCAAGTTCGGCTCGCCACTGGGCAACGGTGCGGGCGTTGATAGCACGGGGCGGGCTGGTCTTGCTTGAAGCTGCCGTCGTGTTCTTCGTCCAAGACAATTAGACCAAGCTGCGGCAGCGGTGCAAAGATGGCCGATCGCGTCCCAATAATCACCTGTGGCGTCCCGCTGAGCATTTGCCGCCAAGTGTCGTAGCGTTCGCCATCGGACAAAGCGCTGTGGTAGACGCGAACCGATTCACCAAACCGAGCGCGAAATCGATCGGTGAGCTGCGGCGTCAGGCCAATTTCCGGGACGAGGACGAGGGCGGATTGACCTTGGGCAAGGAGGGGCGCGATCGCCTGCAAGTACACTTCGGTTTTGCCTGATCCGGTCACGCCATGCAGCAAAATTTGGCGATAGCCCGGAGTTGATTGAATGGCGGCAAGCGCGGCGGACTGGGCGGAGGTGAGCGTTTGGGGGCGATCGGCAGATTGCAGGGCGCTCTCTGCCCGCAACACTTCGCGCTGTTGCAGGACAACGCAGCCTTTTTGGACGAGCGTTTTGACGATCGAAGAACTGGCGTTGCAAACCTGCAACAGTTCTTGCAGCCACATATCGCCGCCGCGCCGCTTCAGCACGTCGAGGACTTCTTGCTGTCGCGGACTGACCGATGGAGCGGTTGAACTGACCAGAATCACGGCCTGCCGCAGCTTGGGACGCACGGCAGCGGGCGCTTCCAGGTAGCTTTCCACCCAGCCAAGCTGCAAGAGTTGCCGCAGTCCTCGACTGGCCGATCGCACCTGCCTTTGCAAATATTGCCAAGCGTAGTCGTGGCTTTTTTGCTGCTGCAACAGATTCAGCAGTTGCAGGGCGGCGGGGTGCAGCAGGGCGGTGTCGAGCGGCGGCAGACCCGATTTGAGGCGAATGCGGCGTTGCGATCGACCCAGCAGTCCGGGCGGCAGGGCAACGCGCACGACTGACATCAGCGGCGTGTGGTAGTAGTCGGCAACGCGCTGGAGCAACTGCCAAAACTCGGCGGGAAAAAATCCCTGACTGACCACATCTTCGATCGGGCGGATGTGGCTGGAATTGATGTCGGCAGGTAGGCGATCGATCAGCCGAATCGCAATGCCGCCAATTTGCTGCGACCCAAACGGGACGCTCAAAATATCTCCGGGCTGTACGCTCAGATCTGCCGGAAGCGCGTAGGTGTAGAGGTCTTGCGCTCCGGGACAGTCCACCAGCACCTCAACGTAGCGCTGTCCCCAGCCAGAAGCCGCTGCCTCTGAAAGGCGCAGCCCTGCCGCTGGCACTTTCAGCAGCGAGTTGTCGATCGTTTCGAGGTTTTCCATGCGGCAAAAATAGCCAGCGGCAGTGATAGCTCACCTAGTCTAAACCAGTCGTTGCCCAAACGGATTCGCAAAATCTACCCAATCGATCGCCCCCTTCAGAAGCAACATTGCGCTTTAAGCTGCCAGCTTTTGATTTCATTTCTCTTTACTGAAAGCGAAGCTGATGTAAAGATTAAAAATTCTCAAATTTTGCCACTTTCGAGATCGATCGATCGGCAGATGAACAAGGCAAATTGTAATCAGGAAGACACGGTTTTGCCTATGATCTTCTATCTATCGGTAGAGCTACTTTTCGGTGCAAATGTGGGAGGCTATCAGCGTTAAAAACTGCTGCTGGCCTTTCACAATTGCGCTTTCACAATTGCGATCGATCGGCAAGCGCTATACTAAGCAACATCCCACCAAGACTGCTGATAGAAATCAAAATTATTGGCGCTTCCTTGAATTTGGCTGGGTTTTATCCGCCGGATGGTGTTGGTCAAAACGCAGCTTCACAGGAATCCTGGCTTTGTTGCATTCCCGCCAAAACCCGAAGTTCGTTGGTCTACAGCATTTGGTAGTGATGACAACAGCGAAAAACCAAAATTCCAGTAGCTTAACGGAAAGGCATTTTTGGGGAGGCGTTTTGGGTTAGGTTTTGCTGAATTCTCAGATTGGTTGCCGACGATCGCTCCACTAATCGAAGCGATTCTGACAATCGCGACTTTGGCAAATCTCTCCATTTTGAAAGAAAGCACTTTTGGATTTCATTTTATAGAATCTTTGGTATTACATTCTTTTTTCAAGCGTCCAAGCCCCAACCTTGCAAGTAGGATAGTCGTTTTCTTATGACAGCCCTGTTTAATCAAAAAAACCAGACCCACGTTTCTGCTGATTCGATCGATTCGCTCAATCCTGAAGAAGTGCTGTTTGGTGCAGATGCAGCAGACGGCGTGGCTCTCTTGAATGACGCGATCGACGGGGCACTGGATATGTTTAGCGATCCCGAAGCAGACGGCACAGAAGCGATTTTCTCAGAAGCGGCTCCGGGCTATCGCAAAACAGTGTCAGACGATGCGGTGGGCGCGTTTTTTAAAGAAATGGCTCGCTATCCGCTGCTGAAGCCCAGCGAAGAAATTGAGCTTGCCAAGCGCGTTCAGTTCCTCAGCGACATTGAGCAGTTGCGCGATCGCCTCAGCGAAGAACTCGGCCACCCTGCTAGCAGAGCCGAAATCGCCGCCCATCTCGACCTGACCGAACGGCAGCTTGAACACAAGCTCTATCGCAGCCGGACGGCCAAGCGCAAAATGATTCGATCGAATCTGCGGCTGGTCGTGTCGATCGCCAAGCGCTATCTGAATCGCGGTGTCCCGTTTCTGGATTTGATTCAAGAAGGCGCACTCGGACTGAACCGCGCTACAGAAAAATTTGATCCCGACAAGGGCTACAAGTTCTCGACCTACGCCTACTGGTGGATTCGTCAGGGGATTACGCGGACGATCGCCAACGATGCCCGCACGATCCGATTGCCGATTCACATTGTCGAAAAGCTGAACAAGCTCAAAAAAGCGCATCGCGACCTGCGGAAAGAACTCAACCGCAATCCCAACGAGTCAGAACTCGCCGCCGCTTTGGAAATCACGCCGGAACAGTTGCGGAACTTGCAGCAGGTGAGACGGCGATCGCTCTCGCTCAATCACCGCGTCGGCAAGGGCGAAGACACGGAACTGATGGAACTCCTGGAAGACAGCAGTACGCAGTCGCCCGAAGCGCAAATGAGCGAAACGATGATGCGCCAGGAAATCTACAGCGTCTTGGGCGATGTGCTGACCGAGCGCGAAAAAGACATCATCTCGCTGCGCTATGGGCTGACGACCGGAGAACCGCACACCTTGGAAGAAGTCGGCGGTTTGTTCAATCTTTCGCGGGAGCGCGTCCGCCAAATTCAAACCAAGGCGATGCGGAAGCTGCGGCGTCCGCAAGTGGCGGCACGACTGAAAGGCTGGCTGAAGTAAGCGCGGCGGGTAGTCGATCGCTATACTGACGAAGCAGCATTTCTTTACACCAGCGTTTCTTCACACAATGACAGCTTCGGTAGAAATTCGCTCGGCCACGCCCGCCGATGTTCCCATCATCTTTGACCAAATCTGCGCCTTAGCTGACTACGAAAAGCTGCGGCATGAAGTGACCGGAAGCGCGATCGCTCTGGACAAGCATCTGTTTGGAGATCAACCCTGCATCGAAGCCCTGATTGCCGAAATTGCAGGCGATCCTGTCGGCTTTGCGCTGTACTTTCCTACCTATTCGACCACCGTTTTTCGATCGGGAATTTATCTCGAAGATCTGTATGTTCAGCCCAGTGCGCGAGGCCAAGGCGTGGGAAAAGCGCTGCTGAGTACGCTGGCGCGGCGGTTGGTCGATCGCAACTGGAGCCACCTCAACTGGTCGGTACTCGACTGGAACACGCCTGCGATTCAGTTCTACGAGCGGATCGGAGCCAAAATTGTCGAAAATATCCGAACCTGTCGATTAACAGGGGATGCGCTGCGGCAGTTTGGGGATCGATACCGTTCCGGGACACCACGATCGAGTCCTGCTCGACCTGTAACGGCTGCGGATATGCCAGCAGTTTATGAACTCGTTCGCGGCAATGTTGAAGCAGACGGCAGCCCATTTATCGGCCAGATGGCAGCTTTGGAGGCGGCTTTGTTCGGGGATCAGCCGTTTGTCGAGGCGATCGTCATCGAGCAAGACGACGAAATCGCCGGACTCGCACTCTATTTCACCAGCTATTCCACCTTTTTGACGCAGCCCGGACTGCACATCGAAGATTTGTTTGTGTGGCCGCAGTTTCGCGGGCGCGGCTTGGGCACGGCCTTGATCGCAGCGGTGGTCACGGCAGCGATCGCGAAGCGCTCCCGGAACGGTATCGATCGCAATTTCGGTCGGGTCGAGTGGGGCGTCCGCACTTGGAATCACGATGCGCGGCGACTGTATGAGCGGATTGGCGCGATCGTGATGGAAGACTGGCGATTATGTCATTTCGGTGGTGACGCGCTGAAGCAGCTAGCGCGATCGCTTGACGATTCGTGAAACTGCTTGCATTGCGGCATTGCGTCCGCTACAAGATTAGTAAAACGAATCGATCGAGGCCATTATGAAAACAATCTGGGTGAATGAGCAAGTTGATCCGTCGGGAATCATTTCGTCCTGCATCGCCTGCTGCGACCAAACTCAGGCGCAAGAATGTCACGAATCGTTTCAGCAAAATTTGACGGAGCAGCAAAGGGCGATCGGCTGGGTGGCACGACTGCGAACGGTTTCCACCTGGGATGAAGTGCCTGTCAACGCTTTAAAGTTGGATTAGGCAGTGCTTTCTTTAAAGCCACCAAAAGCCCTCCCCCCAATTCTGAGGAACTTCCAAATTTTTCAAAGTCCCCCAGAATTGGGGGATTCAGGGGCAACAGGGTCAGCAACCAACCGATCGAGCGTTTAGAGCAGGCTCTAGCACAAGTTCATGGACAGCCCCTAAATTCCCTACTCTTGGAGAATTCAGGGGAACTCTACCGATCGCAACCCGCATCAAACTGACGGAAATTCAACCGCCTCGCTGTTCAACAAGCTGCTGGTAGGCAGTGGTGAAATCGGCAGTCGTGATTCGCAAGGTAGTCGGGTCGCTGCCGCCTTCGCGACGGTAGAGGCGGATGGCTTCGATCGCGGCCTGATTGCTTAACAGCGCCAAGTCTGCGCCGTTCCAGCCTTCTGTCTGCTCTGCCCAGGCTGCGAGATCGACATCGGACAGGGGGCGATCGTGATTGTGAACCTGCAAAATTGAGAGACGGCTCGATCGATCGGGCAGGTCGATTTTTAGTTGGATATCAAGGCGACCCGATCGCAGCAGAGCCGGATCGAGGGCGTCCGGGCGATTGGTAGCGCCGATCAAGAGGACGTTGGGGCAGTCTTGCAGGCCGTCCAGTTCGGTAAGCAGTTGGCCGACGACGCGATCGCCCACGCCGGAATCGCCCACAAAGCTGCCGCGAGCGGGGGCGAGGGTGTCAATTTCGTCGATAAAGATGATGCAGGGGGCGGCTTGTCTAGCTTTGGTGAACAGTTCGCGGACGGCTTGCTCGGCGGCTCCGATCCATTTGCTCAGCAGTTCCGATCCGCTGACGGCGATGAAGTTGGCGCGGGCTTGGCTGGCGATCGCTTTTGCCAGCAGGGTTTTTCCGGTTCCCGGTGGCCCCCAGAGCAAAATTCCGCGTGGCGCTTTGGCCTGCGTCAAGCGATACAAATCTGGGTAAAGCAGTGCGCCTTCGACGGCTTCTTGTAAGGTCTGCTTGACGGTTTCCGAGTCCGCCGATCGCCTCCCAACTCACATCCGGCGATTCGATCGCGATCGATCGCAAAACTGAAGGCTTAATCAGCTTCACGGCTTCCAGAAAATCCGCCTGCGTCACCGTCAGATTGTCTGGAATTGCCGCCTCGAACTGGGGAACCTGTCGCCGCAGGGCGGTATACGCGGCTTTTTGGCAAATCGCTTTCAGGTCGGCTCCGACCATGCCAACCGTTAGGTCTGCGATCGCTTCCAAGTCCACCGCATCTAAGGGCATCGATCGCGCCTGAATTTGCAGAATTTCCAGCCGTCCAGTTCGATCGGGGACGCGGAAAAGAATTTCGCGATCGAACCGTCCCGGACGCCGCAAGGCCGGATCAAGATGATCGGGTCGATTGGTGGCAGCGAGGACGATCACGCCTTCCGTTTTGGCGAAGCCGTCCATCAGTCCGAGCAGTTGGGCGACAAGTCGCTTTTCAACTTCGCCTTCAACTTTGGCGCGATCGGGCGCGAGGCTGTCAATTTCGTCGATGAAAATTAGGCAGGGCGCGGCTTTTAGGGCGCGATCGAAAATTTCGCGCAGCCGAGTTTCTGCTTCGCCGTAATATTTGCCCATCACTTCGGGGCCGACGATCGCCAGATAGTTCACGCCCAACTCTGCCGCCAAAGCCCGCGCCGTCAAGGTTTTTCCGGTTCCCGGTGGCCCCACCAGCAACACGCCACGCGGCGGTTCCAAGCCCAATTTCTTCAGCACGTCAGGGCGCTTGAGCGGCAGGGCAACGAGTTCTTTGAGTTCAGTCAGAACCGAAGTGAGTCCGCCAATTTCCGCCAATTCGATCGATTCTGGCGGTTCCGGTGTGGGAATGGGTGGTGCTGAGACGGGCGGCTGAGTCGATACGGATGGCTGAGTCGATCGCGGGATGCTGCCCGATCGCGGAATGCTGCTGAGCGGACGAGTTTTCATCTGCACATCCGCTTTCAGTTCGCCGCTTTCAATCTTTTCTTCGATCGCTTTGGCAAGCTCCAAAAGCTGCTCAAATCCACTAAACAGATTGCTCATTCCCCGACCTAGCGCCACTCGTTTAGGAAGCCCATCAAATCGGGAAACCTAACAGTGTCGGATTCGCGCTTCCCCATGAACCACCTCGATCATCTGCGTCTTGCTCTGTTTAGTGGCAAAGGCGGCGTCGGCAAAACCACGCTTTCTTGCGGATTTGCCCGTCGCTGGGCGCAGCAGTTTCCCGCCGAGCAAATTTTGCTGCTCTCGACCGATCCGGCGCACTCGCTGGGCGATGTGCTGCAAGAATCTGTGACGGACGAAGCTCGATCGCTTCCCGATTTGCCGAACTTGCAGGTGCGATCGCTCAACGCCGAGAAACTGCTGCAAGCTTTCAAAGCCGAACATGGCGCAGTGTTGGAACTGCTGATCGAGCGCGGCAGCTTTGTCCAAAGCCAAGATCTCGCTCCCATTTGGGATCTCAGTTGGCCGGGAGTTGATGAACTGATGAGCCTGCTGGAAATTCAGCGATTGCTGCGCGATCAACAGGTCGATCGCATCGTCGTGGATACCGCGCCGACCGGACACACGCTGAACCTGTTCAAGCTGATGGATTTTCTCGATAATTTCCTGGAAGCACTGAATCTGTTTCAGGCCAAACATCGCGAAATGGGCGAACGCTTTGCAGGTCGCCACGTTCAAGATCAAGCCGATCGCTTCCTTGTGATGATGCAGCAAGACCTTTCGGCAGGTCGATCGCTCCTGCAATCGGCTCAGACAAACTGCCTAATGGTAGCGATCGCGGAACCGCTCAGCCTGCTGGAAACCGAGCGCCTACAAACGGCTTTAACCCAGTTGGGCATTGCGATCGGCGGCCTCTTCGTCAATCAGCTTCGCCCCGATGCTCCCCAGCAAGACCTCCTCACCAAGTGGATCATGTCCGCGCCCGACTTGCCGCTGTTGGGCATTCCGCAGCAGGCGATCGAACCTGTCGGCATGGCCGCGCTCGATCGCCTCATGACGCAAATTCAGCCGATTCAATCTGCTCAGCCGACCTTCACGACCGCAACCGTCAAACTGCCTGAAAAGCTCGCACCGAGCCTCAGCGATTTTCTCGCAGAAGGACGACAACTGCTGATCGTGGGTGGCAAAGGCGGCGTCGGCAAAACCACTGTGGCGGCAGCGATCGCTTGGGCACTGGCCGAACGGCATCCAGATCAACAGGTGCGCGTCATTTCGATCGATCCGGCTCATTCGCTCGGTGATGCCTTCAGTATGGCGATCGGCCATGAACCTGTTGCGATCTCACCCAACCTCAGCGCTCAAGAAATTGACAGCGATCGCCTGCTCGACCAGTTCCGCGCCGATTATTTGTGGGAATTGGCCGACATGATGAGCGGCAATGCCGAAGACGACAATCTTCAAGTCGCCTATGGCCCGCAGGCATGGCGGCAGATTGCAGGCCAAGCGCTGCCCGGAATCGATGAAATGCTGGCTTTGCTCAGCATCATTCACCTGCTCGAAACCAACGCCCAAGATTTGATTGTTCTGGACACTGCGCCGACCGGACATCTGCTGCGATTTCTGGAAATGCCGACCGCGCTGGCCGACTGGCTCGGCTGGATCTTCAAGCTGTGGCTGAAATATCAAAATGTCGTGGGTCGCACGGAGTTAATGGAACGACTGCGATCGCTCCGTCAGCAGGTGGTTCGCTCCCAGCGCCATCTCAAAAATGCTCAACACACCGAATTTCTCTCGGTCTTCCGCGCCAAATCCGCCATTCTCGCGGAAACGGAACGACTCGCGCAGGCACTAGACGATCTCAACATCAGCCAGCGCTATTGGATTCAAAACTGCTACGAGGCTGGTCAAACTGCTGACAACCGCACAAAAACGATCGTCCGGCTTCCGCTTTTGCCTGCGATCGCGCCGATCGATCAGGTCAAAGCCGCCGCCGATTTGCTGTTCTAAGGCAGTCAGTTCCGCATTCCCACCACCCAATCGGGACGCAACTGCCTTGCACCTCTCAGATAAGGATGGTGAATTGGCGGAGCTGCTTCGGGCAAATTGATGTGGATCAAAAAGCGGATGCAGCGATCGAGACTGCCTTCGACGTGCATCTGCTGCACATCCAAGAGCGGCACATTTTGCCAGTGCGGACGTTCGCGGGCGATCGCAGCGGGAAAAATCGCGTCGAGATCGCGAGTGACGGAAAACGTGGCGCTGACGATTTCGTCCGGATCGATCGAGTTGCGGCTTTCAAGTTCATCTAAAAGTTCAGTCACGGCTTCGCGCATGGCCGCGATCGAATTTTCCGAAACCGTCGTTGCGCCTCGAATTGCCCGCACTTTCCAGCCCACGTTTTTGCCTCCAAAGATTCGCGAAGTTGCCTTTCGCTATCCTACGCGAATCTGAGTGCGAGTCAGCCAGGTCAAATTGGACACAAGCAAGACGCAGCTTCAGTTTCGCGATT
>JAAUTJ010000095.1 GCA_012031475.1 Leptolyngbyaceae cyanobacterium SM1_3_5
GGTCGCAGCCGCCGCGCCGGGGAGCAAGAGGGGCTTCCCATAATAGAGGTCTCTCGTGAGGCCCCGGTTCTCGGGGGGGCGTCCTCGCAGAACACCGATCCGCCAGAGCCGGGCGTGCGAATCAGCCTCGCAAAAGTGCGCGAGGTCGGTGAGAAACTGGACGGCGGCCCCGTCGATAGCCGCCTCAGCCGGATCGCCGAAGACCACGACGATCGCGAGTTCTTCGTCGGTTGCGGTCAGGCTGATGCGGATGCACTGATTTTTGTGCTGCCAGTCTTCGTTCAGACCGGGGAAGAACGGACTGCCGGGAACGACAATCACGCCCGTCTGCTTGATTTCCTGGTAAAGTTCCCAGTCGGTAATTGGCAAATCTTGGAACCAGATCCACGCGAAAATTGCGCCTTCACCGCGATGCAGGAACCAGGGAATATTCGGGGACATGGCGGCATCAAGGGCGGTTTCGAGGATGCTGAATTTGGCCTGATAGTACGGACGGATAACCGAAGTGGAGATGTCTGCAAGTTTGCCGGAACTGATAGCGCGGGCGGCGATCGCCTGACCATAGCGCGACGAGTGCAGACACAAATTTGCCTGAAACGCTTCCAAAACGCGGATCACCTGCTCGTCTCCTAGTGCGATCCCGATCCGCTCTCCCGGCAGTCCGGCCTTGGACAGGCTCATGCAGTGGACGATGTTTTTGCCAAACAGCGGCGTCATTTCCGTGAAGTTGAGCGCGGGAAATTGGCGGCGAGTAGGCCGAGTCGATCAGGACGGGCGCATTTGTACGATTCGGCCAAAATCTGCGATCTTGCGGACTTCATCGTCGGTCAATACGTTTCCGGTCGGATTGCAGGGACGCGAGAACAAGACGAATCCGGTCGAGTCGTTCAGTTCAAGCTGGCTGAAGTCGGGGCGATATTTGAAGCGGTGGGCGGGCGTGTCGATGTCCAGTGAGGGCTTGTAGGCGTTTGAGCGCTTCGGGGATCAATGTGACGCCGCCGTATCCGGTGTAGTCAGGACTCAGCGGCAGGACGATTTGCTTCAGCCGTCCGTCTGAGGTGTAGCCGCCCAAGGCGTTTGCCGCATAGAAGTAGAGCGACTGGCTTCCGGGCGTGATCAGAATATTGCGGTTCGTCAGGTTGAGGCTGTAGCGCTGGTTAAAGTCGGCTAGAACCGCATCAATAAACGGCTGATAGCCCTGACTCGATCCATAGCGGCAGACGACTTCGCCATAGTCGGAACTGGCGAGCAGTTCGGCTGTGCAGTCGCGCCAAAGCTGTTCAACTTCGGGCAAAATGACGGGATTTCCCGCGCTGAGGTTGATAAATTCCCGGCCTTGGCCTGCCTGCAAGGTCTCGATGATGTCTTTCATGATCGCCCGCACCCCGCTCAGGTGGGACATTTGGTCGCCAAATTGGGTCAGGGCAGGCTTCATAGGTTCAGTAAAAAAGTCAACGGCAGGAATTTTGTCAATCTTAATGCAAATTGCAGAGCAAAGCAGCGACACTCGATCGATCGATCGCGCTTCTGCCTTGATGCTAACCGCACTTCCCTGGCGTTTGCTAGCCGATCGCTCGATCGCAAAAATTCACAAACTGAAAAATCATTATGTTTTGCTGAACTTAAGTTGCGAAGCAGTAAGGTCTGTAAATGGCTCATGTGCATCGCGTAAATTCCTGTCAGTCTAGAAATCTGGCTTCGTAAGCATGACATATTCGATCGATTCTGAGCCTGTCCGCGATCGCATCCAGCCATCGAGTGAACTGAATCCTTTCAAAATCGTGACTTTGCCTCAGTTCATCGATCGGGGATCGATTGCCACCATCAAGCATCTAGCAATTTGAAATTTGGAAGAATTTTCTATGGATCACAATCCGTCTGTTTCCCCTGCTGTGCAGCTTGGGGCGAAGTTGCCATTGCCGCTGAAGCGCTTGGCAGATCTGGCCTACAACTACTGGTGGAGTTGGTCATCCGATCGCATTGCCATTTTCCAAAACATCCACCCAGAAGAATGGCAGCGCTGCGGCCACAATCCCGTTGCCCTACTGGAAGCCGTCTCGTTCGATCGCCTCACGCAGGTCGCAGAAGATCCCCAGTATCTCAAGCGGCTGAATGCAATGGCGACGCAGTTCGATCGCTACATGAGTGAGCAAAACACCTGGGCAAATCGGGTTGCGCCGCAAATTTCCGCAGAACATCCCGTCAGCTATTTCTGCGCCGAGTTTGGCATCCACGAATCGCTGCCGATCTACTCCGGCGGCTTGGGCATTTTGGCTGGGGATCACCTCAAATCTGCTTCTGATCTCGGTGTGCCGCTCGTTGGGGTTGGCCTGATGTATCGTCAAGGCTACTTCCGCCAGCGTCTCAGCCGCAGCGGATGGCAGGAAGACTACTACGTTGATAATCAGTTCGATCGCCTCCCCCTCGAACTGATCCGCGATCCGCAAGGCGAACCGATCACGTTCGATCTGCAAGTCCGCCAGCGTACCGTCCACGTCCAAATCTGGAAGGCGATGATCGGGCGCGTCAAGCTGTTCCTGATGGACACCGATCAGCGACGACAACGACCCGGATCGATTCGCTGGCTGACCGGACACCTCTATGGCGGCAATCAGGAAACCCGGATCGCTCAAGAAATCGTCTTGGGGATCGGTGGCGTCCGCGCTCTGGAAGCACTGGGGATCACGCCCTCGGTCTATCACCTGAACGAAGGTCACGCCGCTTTTTGCCTCTTGGAAGTGGCGCGGCAGGACATGCAGAAGACGGGCAAATCGTTCTATGACGTGGAAGGCGGAGTGCGCGATCGCTCCATTTTCACGACGCATACGCCCGTCCCCGCCGGACACGATGTCTTCTCTGCCGACCTGATCGATTCGTTCTTCGCCTCCTATTGGCCGCAACTGAAGCTCGATCGCGAACAGTTCCTCGCCTTGGGAGCCAGACGGCTTGGCGATCCCTGGGAGCCGTTTGGCATGACGCCGCTGGCGCTGCGGATGACGCGGGCTGCAAATGGCGTCAGCGAACTGCATGGGCAGGTTTCGCGCAAAATGTGGACGGTTCTCTATCCGCAGCACAGCGAAGATAATGTGCCGATCGGCCACATCACGAACGGCGTTCACGCCCGGACCTGGACAGCCCCGCTGCTGGCCGACCTCTACGCCCAATATTTCGGGGAAGACTGGGCAAGCCACGTGGTCGATCCGCAAATGTGGGCAAAAGTTGACGACATTCCGGCAGGGAAACTCTGGGAACGCCATCTGATTCTGAAAGAACGCTTGGTCGCCCATACGCGCCTGAAAGTCCGCAACTCTCGCCAAAATCGCGGCGAAGACCAGTGGCAAATTCAAGCTGTTGACAATCTGCTTGATCCCCGCGCTTTGATCATCGGATTCGCCCGCCGCTTCAGCCCCTACAAGCGCGGCGATCTCATCCTGCGAGACTTCGATCGCGCCCTCCGCTTATTGGGAGATAGCGATCGCCCCGTCCAGATCGTTTTCTCTGGCAAAGCGCACCCCGCCGACGAAGAAGGCAAGCGGATCATTCAGCGCGTCATGGAATGGTGTCGCCATCCCTCGATTCAAAATCGCGTCGCCTTTGTCGAAGACTACGACATCTTCACCGCGCAAAAGCTCGTTCAGGGCGTTGACGTTTGGCTGAACAATCCGCGTCGTCCGCTCGAAGCATCGGGAACCAGCGGCCAAAAGGTCTGCTTCAACGGCGGGATCAACTGTAGCGTCCTCGATGGCTGGTGGTGCGAAGGCTATCAGGCCGATGCCAACGGTAAAGGCAGCAACGGCTGGGCGATCGGTGAAGATGCCCACACCAGCGACCAAGAACTGCAAGACCGCATCGACTCGGAATCGCTCTACCGCCTGCTCGAAGAAGAGATCATCCCGCTCTACTACGATCGAGACGCGAACGGCATCCCGCAAAACTGGGTGCGGATGATGAAAGCCTCGATTCGCACGAATGCGCCGCTGTTCAACACCGATCGCATGGTGGCCGATTACGTCGCCAAAATGTACGCGCCCGGAGTTGAGGCGATCGAGCCGATTTTCGCTAGCGTTCCGCTCTAAAACTCAATAAACCAGTGCGATCGAGGCGGGGATCATCTCTGTCTCGATCGTTTTGCTGATAGCCTTGAAACAATAGCCTTGAACTTAAAGTTCAGGCTAAAAGCTCAAACCTGTTAAAACAGGTTGCTTCTTGAATTCAACCCAAGTGTTAGTCAGTTTCAACTGACTTCAGCTTTTAGCTCGAACTTTAGTTCAGAGCTTAGGACAATCACAATGCAGTGGCAAGTTGATTTTTACCGTCGTCCGCTTCAATCTGAAACCGGACAACCACTTTGGGAACTCGTCGTTTGTGATGCGGCGATCGAACTGCGCTACTGGTCAATGTGTCCGCAGTCCGAGGCAAATTCCCAGTGGATTGCAAACGAGTTGCGATCGCTCCAGTCCGAAACGGGCATCACGCCCGATCGCATCCAAGTCTTTCGTCCCCAATCCCTCAGCATCATCCAAGCCGCTGCACAAACGCTGGGGATCGCCGTCGAACCGACGCGCCACACGCCCGCCCTCAAGCAACATTTGCAGCAGCGATCGCAAGAATACTCAGGTATGGCGGGCTACACAGGCAATCCTACGACCCGATCGCGCTTGAATCTCCACCGCCGACACCACTGCCGGAAGAACTATGGGGCGATCGCTGGCGGTTTGCCTCACTTCAGGCGAGTGAACTCGATCGATTTCGCGATCGACCAATTCCCGTTTTGGAAATGCCCGATGCGCTGATGCCGTTTAACTTGAAACTCTCATCCGAGCTAGCGATCCCCGGAGTTGTAATCGACGGCGGACGGCAATCGATGCGCCTTGCTCGCTGGCTGAAAGAATCAAATCCGGCTTTTTTGAATTACATTCCGGGCGATCCCGACGGATTAATTTTAGAGGCGGGACTGGTCGATCGATGGGTCGTTGCCACGTTTACCGATCCCGAAGTTGCAACTGCCGCTCAAGGGTTTCGATCGCGCCAGCAAGCCAGCCAAGGCTTACATTTCCTCCTCGTTCAACCGGATGATTTAGGTGTGACCTATAGCGGCTTTTGGCTGTTGCGATCGCCATGATTATTACTGCTTGGTTGCTATTAGGAATTGTGGGTGCAGTTGGGTTTCTTGCCTTTGCCAAAATTGGGCAAAATGAACAGAGGATTTTGGCGATCGGATTAGCGATCGCTGCACTTATCTACGTTATCTTTGCCATTGCAGCAGGCGCAAGCGGTCGGTGGATTGCGATCGAGATTGTAGGTTTGGCAATCTATGGATTACTGGCTATTTTGGGACTTCGATATTCAAGATGGTGGCTGATAATCGGTTGGCTGGCGCACCCAATTTGGGATGTGCAATTACATCTGCTTAGCAGTGATGCAAATTTTGCTCCGGCTTGGTATGCTGTAGCGTGTTCTACCTTTGATCTGTTTGTTGCAATTTCCATTATCAGTTGGCAAACCAAGATAGCTAATCCAAAGGCAGTAGTTATGAATCTTAAGCAGCGGCAGCGTTTACTGCTCGTCCTAGTCGTCGTCAGCATCATTTCAACAGCTTTTCACTACACTGATAATTTCATTTTTATTCAAGATTATCCGCAGCCTGAATCAATTACACCCACCTCCATTTACATTACCTGGTTGATTTTGACTACAGTAGGAGGTTTAGGCTACTGGCTCTTTCAGCTTGAAATCTTTTGGCTGTCGCTTCTATTGCTTGCTGTCTACTCATTAACTGGAATTAGCAGCTTGGCACATTATTTCTACGGAGCAATGACAGATTTTTCGCCTAAGATGCATCTTCTGATCTGGACAGATGGACTAATCGGATTTGCAATTCTAGGGTTCGTAGTTTGGTCAAGCCTCACGTTGAATAAGTTAAGCAAACCAGATACTATGCATTGATAATAAATAGTAAATAGATTTCATTGAACTCATGACCACAGCAAAAATTGGCATTATTGGCGGCAGTGGGCTTTACAAAATGGAAGCCTTGAAGGATATGCAGGAAGTGGCGATCGAAACGCCCTTCGGCAGACCTTCAGACGCAATTATCTTGGGCGAATTGGACGACGCACCTGTTGCATTTCTGGCGTGACATGGACGCAACCACACACTTGCACCCTCCGAATTGCCATCTCCACTGTGCGGCGACGACCACCGGATTTAGCAGCAGGAATGAGTTGTCTGTCTGCGGTTGGCTTTTCCCCCACTCGATCGACAGGCTTTCTGCTTCCACTCCCACAATCAGGGCGGCATCCGCCTCAACATCAAACACGATCGCAAACTTGGCTTCGGGCACCAGCCGCCGCAAAATCCAGTAGTGACCTTCGGCATCTCTGCGGCTGCGGAAGCGGGCAACGATCGCGGACTGACAATCCGACTGCAATCGCATCACTGCCCAACTGTATAGGCGTTCCCGATAAGGCATAATTGGTTAGTCTCCATTGCAAATTGGAGCCAGAGCCAGCGGGATGTGCTTTCTCAGGGCGATCGCTGGCTCTGACATTGTTTTGACCTGCTAATCATGCTAGGTCAATTACGCTATGCAGTCAACTGTAAGTTTCAAAAACATAGAGTTAACTGGTACAGACTAGCCGCAGGACGGAATGACGACGCTGAGCCAAAAGCTGAGGGAAAGACGCAAAAGCCTTGGATTGACTCGAATTCAGATTGCACGAGCCTGTGATGTGGTCGAGTCTACAGTCGTCAATTGGGAGACAGGCAAACACATTCCCAGACTCTATCCAACACAAATGGAAGCTCTGTGCGAAATGTTGGGATTTACCCTCGAAGAATTAGCAGAAATGCAGCGGCAGGAATAAGTAATTTATGACAGCTTTGACTGTAGAAATTCTTTGTTCTGAAGCAGCGATATTTTCATCGATCGAATCTCAACATTCAGAGCCGATACTCTACGGCATCACAGACGGCAAAGCAATTGGAACCTATTTAGAACAGAAATTCAAGCTGTATTTGAAAGAAAGATACGAGTTTGCAGAAGGCAATTCAGCCAGCGGCATCGACTTTCCAGGACTGCTTGTTGATGTGAAAGTAACGAGCATCAAGCAACCACAATCATCTTGTCCTTTCAAATCTGCAAGACAAAAAATTTTCGGATTAGGCTATTCGCTGATTATCTTCGTTTATGACAAAGCAGATGACAGCGCAAACCGAACTGCAACATTAAAGATTCTGAATACAATTTATGTGAGTGTTGAAAGAACCGCAGATTTTCAGATGACTCGTGGGATTCGCAATATCCTAGATAATGAGGGAAATCAAGATGATCTGATTGCTTTTATGCTCGATCGCAACCTACCCGTTGATGAAATTGAAGCAGCTAACATCGCAGATGAAATATTGGCAAATCCACCCGCTCAAGGATTTTTAACGATTTCAAATGCTTTGCAGTGGCGGCTTCAGTATAGCAGAGCGATCGATCGAGCAGATCAAGAAGAGGGCGTTATTGCTGTTTATAGGGCTACTTCATGATTGCAATTCGTAAAGCAAAAGTAGAGTACGGAGATTATCAAACGCCGATCGAACTGGCAAATCTAGTTTGTCAAAAGCTAATAGAACTTAATGTCAACCCTGATTTCATCATTGAACCAACCTGTGGAGTAGGCAGCTTCATTAAGGCTGCTTCACGGTCGTTTCCTTCTGCACAAAAAATTCTTGGTGTTGAGATCAATCCAGAGTATCTGGAAGAAGTTGCGGCGAGAAATCTGTTGCAAGACAACAGAATAGAATTGAAACAGGGCGATTTTTTTCAGTTCGACTGGTTGCAGTTGATCCAGCAGTTTGACGGAAAACCGCTGATACTTGGTAATTTTCCCTGGGTGACAAATTCGCGCCAAGGAGCAATCGGGGGCGAAAATCTGCCTCAAAAGAGCAATTTTCAAAAACATAGTGGACTAGACGCAATTACAGGTAAAAGCAACTTTGATATTTCAGAATGGATGCTAATTCAAGTTGTTCGTTGGTTGCAGCAACGTGACGCTCATCTTGCAATGCTGTGTAAAAGTTCGATCGCCAGAAAGCTACTGAGCTATATCTATTCAAAGAATCTGAACCTTGCTTACTGCTCAACGTATAAAATTGATGCTAAGAAGTATTTTGATGCAGATGTTGAAGCTTGTTTACTATTTTGTCAATTCGACTCAAGCTCGCAAAACTATTTTTGCGATGTGTTTGACAGCTTAAAAAGCTTAAAGTTTTATCGGATTGGCTATCAAAGTCAAACTCTGATTAAAGATATTAATGCTTTCAAGAAATTTGAAGGCTTGTTTGATCAAAACACAAATTCAAAGTGGCGATCGGGCATCAAACACGACTGTTCAAGCGTGATGGAGTTTCGCAAAGTTGGAAACAAATTGACGAACGGCTTAGGAGAAATCGTTGAGCTTGAAGCGGACTACCTTTTCCCTTTGATTAAAGGTTCAGACGTTGCTAAAAAGCGAGTTAGCGCTACAAACCGATTTGTTTTAGTGACTCAGAAATATGTTGGTGAACCAACAGAATCGATCGAAAACTTCGCTCCTAAAACTTGGCAGTATTTGCAATTCTACTCGCAATATCTAGCTAATCGAAAAAGCAGAATCTATCACAACAATCCTCGATTCTCAATATTTGGCGTAGGAGAATATACCTTTGCACCCTGGAAAATTGCAATCTGTGGACTCTACAAGAAGTTGGAGTTCCGACTGATTGGAGAAATAGAAGGAAAGCCTAGTATTTTTGACGACACTGTTTATTTTCTCAGTTTCACCAATGAGCAGACTGCTCGTAAAACTTTGGAGGCATTAACTTCGGTGGCTGCGATCGAGTTCTACTCTTCCCTGATCTTTTGGGACGAAAAGCGCCCAATCAAAACCAGTATCCTAAATCGCCTGAACTTGGAAGCACTGGCCGAAATGCAGTGAATTTAGAAACTTCCTGCGATACATTGCGGTCGCACTATCCAGCTTCAGCCCGAATCTCTTCTAGGCTAGGAAAATCTTCCCAAGCTCCAGCAAGCGAATAAACCAGTTTCGCCCAAGGTAGTTGATCTTCTGTGCCGACTGATTGATCAGAACTTTGATATTTGGTATGAGTAAGTTTAGCGAAAGACAAGATTTCGCTGGCTTGCTTTTGTGGGAGTAGTTTGGCGATCGCGTAAACCTGTTCAGCAATATTCATACTATGAAAGATGCAGCGCTCTTAGTTTAATTGTCCAACTCGCTCCATCAAGACGACAAACTGTTTCACATTATTTCCGTAACCACCATGTAACCATGATCGAGTTCGAGGAAAACAACCTGAAGGAGCGTTTATTGAGAAATCAAACCGCGCATCTGGCACATATTGTTTTTTATCCTCGCTATACCAACCAACTGAACATACAAATTTACCCCATGCTTGCGAGTCAGTAATTGGTTCAATCTTCTTGCGAAATAGTGTAAAGCGTTGCTTCTCTGGCTCAAAAAGCTTTTGCCATAGCTGCCGCTGAATTCTTAGCCCAAACTTGCTATCGCTATAGCCCGTCCATAGCTGATCAATGCTATCAAGCAAGTCCGAAGAAAGTTGTCGAATCTTGGGAGCCGTTAAAGGATTACCTTGATTGTTCCTTAGAATAATGTTTCTAGTTTGCTCGTCTGCTTCCTGCCATCTCTGTGATGACAGCAGAATTTCCAACTTCTCTAAATTACTGCTGTCTTCAGTAGCAGGTTGGCTTGGTAGAACGATTCCAGAAGAAGCCTCTAATGATAAGGCTTCCTCATAGGTCGGCCTATTTCCAGTCACTCCCCAAATCAACTGGCTGATTGGTTCAGGATGGCTTTGCTGAAAATTAACCCATGTTCGCCCCTGAAGAAAGAGAGGCAATTCAGGCTTTTGGGGTGCATCAGGCAGTAACACTGGAATCAGAGGTTTGTCATTTTGTGCAAAGACTAGTAGAAATGCCTCAAGCTCTTGTTGCTGCCAAGGTCCAAACCCATTACTACCAACAAAAATTGCTGCTGCCTCAATCTTTGAAATCTGCTCCTGTAACACCTTCTGCCACCGCGCTCCAGGCGGTAATTCCCACTCGTCAAACCAGGGGCGTATCCCTTGCCTTTTTAGGCATTCAGCAATACTGCGTACTTGCGGTTTGTCTTCGCTGTTGTGGCAAAGAAAGACATCAAATTGAGAGCCGTTCATGGTCGATGCTGCGAACAATACTTAGTCAAAGAGTATAACAGCATTCAAATTTTTCGATTCAGCTTAAACATCTACTCCAGCAATCTGTGCTAGTGCTTGAGCGTATACCTCCAACTCAACCCGCAACCCACCTAACTCCTGACGTAATTTCGGTTCCTCAAGCCACTGTTGTTCATGCTCTTTAGGACTCAATTTTTCTGGACGCTGCACTTCCCAAGCTTGTAACATTGGATGCCACTTCGTCAGAAACGGACGCAATCCTTGATTTAGAACAGCGATCGCTAGCCCGCCGACAGACTCCCGCGAAGCTCCCACATCTGGCCCCGCTTCTCTCAAAATTTCCCGCGTTGTTCCGAACAATGTATACAGAGAGTTCAGTGCCTCTCGCACCAAACCTGCGTCACTAGCTAACTCCTGTACCGCCACTCGCGTCACTAGCTCGACATAGAGCGCCCACGCTGCTCGGCTCTGAGTTAGATCTGCTTCCCACTCAGCAGACCCCAAACCAAAAGGTAAACTTACGGTTACTTTCTTTAACTTTGCTGATTCGTGCTTGCCCATGTTTTCTTCTATTTCAAGTGCAGGTTTAATTGTATGGAAATGATCTACTGCCCTAACGTTTAATTTATAGATTAAGATCGCCCCTCAAATCCCTCTTTATATGAGTGCTGCGATACATTGCGATCGCTTCACACTATGTCATTCTTCAGAGAAATAGTTACCATGTAAAGGTGACTCATTTGTACCACCCCTTACGATCCTTAAGGGAAGGCCACTGGTTCAAACTGATTTGTGGAGCCAGCTTTCAGCACCTCCCTGCCGTTCGCAATCTAACGCTCGCTTACGCCCTGGCCGGAGCCGACTGCATTGATGTGGCCGCCGATCCTGCCGTAATTGCCGCTGCTCGCGAAGGATTGCAGGCTGCGAGTGCCTTACAGGACGAAGCGCAGAGACGAAACTTTCAGCCGCAGACCCAGCCCTGGCTGATGGTGAGCCTCAACGACGGCGAAGACCCGCACTTTCGCAAAGCCGAATTCAACCCGATCGATTGCCCCTCAGAGTGCGATCGCCCTGTGTGGCGTGATTTGTCCG
>JAAUTJ010000096.1 GCA_012031475.1 Leptolyngbyaceae cyanobacterium SM1_3_5
GAGCGGGTAAAACCACGCTGGGACTGCATTTTTTGACAGCAGGCATTGCCAACGGCGAATCCGTTTTGTTTATTACGCTGGCCGAAACCGTTGCCCAACTGCGAAGAACGGCGGCAGGATTGGGGTTTGACGCGGAGGGCATCCACTTTCTTGACCTCAGCCCCACGTCCGAATTTTTTGCCCAGGTGCAGACCTACGACATTTTTTCGCCCGCCGAAGTCGAACGCGAACCGACGACCCAGCGGATTGTAGAGCAGGTTGAAACCCTGAAGCCACAGCGGATTTTCATTGACTCAATGACGCAGTTTCGCTATCTCGCGATCGATACTTTTCAGTTTCGCAAGCAGGTGTTGTCGTTTCTGCGATATCTGGTTGAGCAGGACGTGACGGTGCTGTTTACCTCGGAACACAGTGTCGAAGCGCCCGATGATGATTTGCAGTTCATGAGCGATGGCGTTCTAAATTTAGAGTTTTAATCGGGGGCGATCGCACCCTTTCGATCTCGAAGTTTCGCGGCGGGGATTTTCGCGACGGAAATCACAGTTTTCGCCTCACCAGCAGCGGAATACAGCTTTTTCCGCGCTTGCTGCCCGACGCCTTTGAGCGCACCTTCACCATGCAGGCGATTTCCTCTGGCATTCCCGAAATTGACGAACTGCTGCACGGCGGCATTGAGCGCAGCACGATCACGATCGTCAGCGGACCAAGCGGCGTCGGCAAAAGCACTTTGGGGCTTCAGTTTATGAAAGAAGCCGCCGGACGCGGAGAGCGATCGGTGATCTACACCTTTGAGGAGAATAAAGAAACGCTGCTGAGCCGTGCTGAAAGCATTAATGTTCCGGTTCACGCCATGCAGGAGCGGGATACGTTGGCGATCGTGCAAATTGAACCGCTGCACTACACGCCCGACGAATTTGCCAACCTGGTGCGGCAGGAAGTGGAGCAGCAGCAGGCGCGAATCGTGATGATCGACAGCGTGTCGGGCTACCGACTCTCCGTCCGGGGAGAAGACCTAACGCCTCACCTTCATGCGCTGTGTAAATATCTGCAAAATATGGGGGTTGCCGTCCTGCTGATCAACGAAGTTGAAGCGATTACAGGCGAATTTCGAGCCACTGAAATTGGGATTAGCTACTTGGCCGACACGATTATCTTTCTGCGCTATCTGGAGATACGCGGCGAACTGCGACGAGCGATCGGCGTTCTCAAAAAGCGGATGAGCGATTTTGAGAAGACCCTGCGCGAATTTCAAATCACTCGCTATGGGCTGAAGGTCGGCAGTCCGCTCAGCCAGCTTCGAGGCATCCTGACGGGTGTACCCGAACTGCTAGACGGTGACTAAGCTATGAACCGCATTTTGATCTTTGTGGAGCAAGCGGAAAATCGCCGCCTCCTGGCCGAGTGGCTGGGGCGCTATTACGAAGTTGTGGTGGGAGAATCAGCGGTGCAGGCCGGAAAAGCCGTGCCGCTGCTGGACGAACCGTTTGACCTGTGCATTCTGGATGGGGCAGCCCTGCATCATTTGCGGGAATGGGTGCAGGCCAGAAAGCAAGCCGAGCAGCCTGTGTTTTTGCCCGTTTTGCTGATTACACTGCGGGCGGATGTCAAACTGCTGACGCGACATTTGTGGAAAACGGTGGATGAACTGATTGGCAACCCGATCGAAAAGCTGGAGTTGCAGGCGCGAGTCGAAATGCTGCTGCGATCGCGGCGGCTCTCGCTTCAGCTTCAGGCGGCACTGGAGCAAGAGCGCGAACTGAAAGAACTCAAAACGCGCTTTGTTTCAATGGTTTCTCACGAATTTCGCAATCCGCTCAACATTATTTCTGGATTTGCTCAACTGCTAGAACAGCGCGACCTGCCGCCCGATCGCCGCGCCGATTTTTTCTTGCGAATCAGAAAAGCAGTTCAGGCCATGACCGCTTTGCTCGATGACGTGCTGGCCTTTGGCAAAGTCGAAGCTAGCGTGTTCGCAGCCAGCCCTGTGCCACTGGCGATCGCGCCATTCTGCCGCAAATTAATTGAAGAAATCAAAGTCAGCATGGGAACCGATCACACCGTTGAATTTGCCTGTGAAACTGAATGCGCCCTGGCCTGCATCAATGAAGCGATGCTGCGGCAAGTCCTGACCAATCTGCTCTCCAACGCGATCAAATATTCTGCGCCTCAAACCACCGTGCGGCTGAAATTGCAATGTGACGCAGAAACAGCCGTGCTTCAAGTACAAGATGAAGGCATCGGCATTTCCCCTGCCGATCAAGCTCGCCTGTTTGAATCGTTCTTCCGCGCCAGCAATGTCGGCACAATTCCAGGAACGGGATTGGGGCTGGCGATCGTGAAACAGGTGATTGAAAAGTCAGGTGGAGCGATCGCCGTCACCAGTGCGGTGGACGTTGGAACCACATTCACCGTCACGCTGCCGCTGAATCGCGAAGCCTAAAGCGATCGATCGCTGTTCAGCAGATTTCTTGCACAAATTCTCGATCGCGAAGCTTGCGGAACGGTATCGCCCCCTAGATCGCCCCTGAATGGAGGACTTTGAAGCTCAATCTGGGCAATTTTAAGGCGCATTTGATTGATGCAAGCGGTCTGGCGATCGCACCCCGCCCCAAATCAGGTACGATCGCTTCTCAATCTCTAGAGTTTTCAATTTATGGCTAGCGAATCCAGTTCACCCGCTCAAGACTCCAAAACCAAAGATCAGCAGCATCCGCTTTGGCGCAGCGATCGCGAAATTGTCAACTCGCTGCTGAACGGCGAACCCGACGACTACAATTTGGTAGAACTGGCGCGACTGTGCATTCGCTACCAGGGATTTCCCGGTGCGCGAGACATTCAGACGGATCTCAAGCGCGTTTTGGCACAGTGGGAATTTACCGAGGCAAGCCTGTTCGATCGCACCCGTCAAATTCACCAAGCCGCGCAGGTGTATCGCGGGCGGGGCAGTCAGCGCGAAGATTGGAGCTAGCGTCGCCGCTTCAGAGGGATGTGATAGGATGATCGTGGAGGTGTGGAAAACACTACCTCGCCCAGGGAATCGTCATCTGCTGCGGTTTGCGGGGATTTTGCTCACGTTAAGCCGTCCTCTTGAAGCATCGCTGGTTTCAAACAGGCGCAACTGCGTCGAGTCAAAGAAACCGTCCAACTTGTTCATCTAAAGCTGTGAGGTTTCTTGTGCTTGCTATCTCGCTGCGTCCGAGCGGGCGCAAGTGGGGCACTGTCAGCTTTGCCTCCACCTTGCACCTCTGCCCGGTTCTAGATTTGCTGCTGGCCGAAGTTCCAGCCTGCTGTCGCGAAGATGTACGCCTTGGTTTACAAGAAGCGCTGGTGAATGCCGCCAAACACGGCAACAAGCTTGACCCCAACAAAACAGTTGCAGTGGAGTTCTTCTCAGTCGAAGGCCAATACTGGTGGATCATCTCCGACCAGGGTTCAGGTTTCACGCCCGCCTGCTGCTGCTCGATCGATCCCATCCAGCCCAGCACATACGAGGTTGATGAATGCGGTCGTGGCCTGTTCATCCTCCATCAAGTTTTTGATCAAGTGCTGTGGAACCAGCAGGGAACCGAACTGCGACTCTGCAAAGAAGTCAAGCCCCGCCGTTTGTCGCTGCTGAGATAGTGAACCTAGAGCGTGGCTTAGAATTTCTTGCTTCGATAATAATTTGGTTTGTCCCATAAATCCTCCACTGGTGGGGGACTTTGAAGCGGCTGGAAGTCTCCCCGCTCGTAGAAAGGAAGGCTGCCAAGGCTTTGAAAGTACACTTGACACCCACAGATTGACTGACACCTACAGATCGACCCTTTTGGGAGTCCAGAGGGCAGCCCCTAGATGGGGTTAGAGGTTTGTGTGGAGGTGTCCCTGTCCTTCGGTTCGGAAAAGCAAGAGAAATCCAAAAGTCGATCGATTCACGACTCCAAAGTCGATCGCCCCTCAAAAACCATCCCGATCTGGAACCAAACCCGCGAGAATGCTAGTCTAGCTGCCAAATCGCTACACTCCACCTCGCTCCTTATGAACACACGCCTGAAAAGCTGGCTCAAATCCATCCGCCCGTTCACCCGATCGCTCTGGTCACACAAAATTCTCGTCAGCCTCGTGCTGGGATCGATCGCCCTCCTCACCTGGCTGACACCCGCCCAAGCTTTTCAGGTGCAGGCGAACCCCACCAACCCCCAGCTTGGCGACACGATTTCCGTTATCGTTCCGGCTGAAGGAAACGCCGCGCCCACCGTCACACTTGGCGATCGCACCTACCCGTCCTACCCGATTTCAGGCAACCGCTACCGCGCCTTTGTGCCGACTAGCCCCGCTCGATCGCCCCGGACGGCTAGATTTGCGCGTCAATCGCGGCAGCGAAACCCAAGCGATCGCCTTGAATCTGCGGAATCGATCGTTTCCCACCCAGCGAATTACGGTGCGCGGCGGCGGATCAGACGGAACCGATTTTGAGATGAATCGCGTCGCTCAGTTTCGCGAAGTGCGATCGCCGCAAAAACTTTGGAGCGGCGCAATGGTGCGTCCCAATCGCGGCGAAGTCAGTTCCGTGTATGGCGTCCGGCGCTACTACAACGGCGTATTCGCCCAAAACTACTATCATCGGGGCGTGGACTATGCAGGCGGCAGCGGATCACCAATTCTAGCTCCGGCAGCGGGTCGCGTTGTGCTGGTCGGTCGCGTCGCGGATGGCTTTCGGCTGCACGGGAACACGATCGGCATCGATCACGGGCAGGGCGTTTCCAGCATTTTCATTCACCTCAGCCGAATTGACGTGCAAGAAGGCGACACGGTGCAGGCCGGACAGACGATCGGGACGTTGGGCGCAACAGGTTCTGCCACAGGCCCGAACCTGCACTGGGGACTGTATGTGAACGGGGTTGCGGTCGATCCGGTTCCCTGGCGCAACAGCGGCTTCGAGTAGATCGAATCTCGATGGATCTACTCAAATCGTCAGAGGCATTGTGCAGGGCAGCAGCGTATCTTGGTAGGCAATCCGTGTTAAGAAAGTCTAAGAAGCGCTGCTGCCCCTACCTATGTCAACCGCGATCGCTCGGATACGCCTCAATTGCCGCCAGTCGATCGCCGGGAGCTTCCTCACCCTCGGTCTGTTGCTGAGCGGCTGCAATTTCATTCCCGCTGGTGAAGCCCAAACCCAGCCGCCCGCGCAAGGAGAGCAATCACCCGCCGTCGATGCCCAAGTTGCCCAAACGGGCAGCGTCGAGAACGACCCGGAATATACAGGAACGACGCGCCCCTACCGCGAAGTGTCGCTGCGATCGCAAGTCACAGGCCAACTGGTGAATCTCACGGTTGACGTGGGCGATTCGGTGCAGCAGGGACAAACGATCGGTCAGCTTGACGGCGAAACGCTTCGCGCCGCCGTCCTGGAAGCTCAAGCCGAAGTTGCCGCCCGCGAATCGGACGTTGCCAGCGCTCAAGCCGAAGTCAACAACGCCGCCACGCAGGTGAGTCAGGCCGAACTGGAACTGGCACAGGCGCGATCGGATGCCGATCGATTCGGGCAGCTTTTTCGCAGCGGTGCGATCCCCGAACAGCAATATGAAACGAGCCTAACGGCTGTCGGAACCGCTCAGCAGGCAGTGCGATCGGCTCAGGCCACCGTCCGAACTCGTCAGCAGGCCGTCGCCGCTGCTCAACGTCGGGTGCAGGCGCAGCAGGCCGCCGTCGCGCAGTTGCAGAAGCAGCAGTCTTTTCGCCGTTTTGACTTCGCCCGTCACCGGGGTCGTGCTAGAGCGCGTTACAGAACCCGGAAATTTGGCGCAGGTCGGCAGCGAAATCCTTAAGCTGGGCGATTTCAGTCAGGTGAAAGTCGTCGTGCAGGTTTCAGAACTGGAGCTTGCCAACATTCGCCAAAATCAAACGGCTCAGGTGCGACTGGATGCGTTTGGCGATCGCACCTTCACCGGACGAGTGACGCGGATCTCGCCCGCCGCCGATCCCCAAGCTCGTCTGATCCCCATTGAAGTGACGATCCCGAATGTCGATCGCCAGATTGGAAGCGGCCTGCTTGCTCGCGTCCAGTTTACGCAGCCCGGAGCCGATCGCGTCGTGATCCCCGAATCGGCTTTGCAAGAATCGGGCGATCGCGGCGGAGCGCCTGCCGGACAATCTGGCTCAGCGCAATCCGCCGACGCTCAATCCGATCAGCCGCCAACCGAGGGCAGAATTTTTGTCGTCAACCGCAGCGGCGAAGCGGCCACCGTGACCGAGCGGACGGTGCGACTGGGCGATCGATCGGACGGTCAGGTGGAAGTGATTTCTGGCCTCAAGGCTGGAGAATCGATCGTGGTTCGCAGCAGCGGCGAACTGCAAAACGGCGCAGCCGTGCGACTGAGCATCATTTCAGAAAACTCTTAAATCCGAACCGATGGCGAATTCTTCTGGCTTCAGTATCAGCGCTCTTTCGATTCGGCGGCACATCGGCACGCTGATGTTAACGCTGGCCGTGATTGTCCTGGGCGTGTTTTTCATCACGACGCTCCAGGTTGACCTGCTGCCCTCGATTACCTACCGCGCATTGGCGTTCGCGTCAACGCGCCGGGAATTTCGCCAGAAGTGGCCGTTGATGAAGTGACGCGACCGCTGGAAGAAGCGCTGTCGGCAACTGAGGGCGTCGTGCAGGTGTATTCGCAGACGCGCGAAGGACAGGTCAGCCTCGACCTGTTTTTTCAGCCCGGAGGCAACATCGATCAAGCTTTGAACGACGCGACAGCCGCTTTTAACCGTGCCAGAGCCAATCTGCCGGACACGATCGAAGAACCGCGCCTGTTCAAAGTTGACCCCTCGCAGCTTCCGGTCTACGAATTTGCGCTGACCTCGCCCTCGCTGGAATCCTCGGATCTGCGCGTGTTTGCCGATGAGGAACTCAGTCGCGAACTGAACGTGATTTCTGGCGTAGCCTCCGTCGATGTCTCAGGCGGCGTCGATGAAGAAGTCAACGTCACGATCGATCTCGATCGCCTGCAAGCCTTGGGCGTGGGTTTGACGGACGTACTCGATCGCCTGACGGAAACCAATCAAGATATTTCCGGCGGGCGAATTCTGGGCGAAAACTCGGAGCCGCTGACGCGGGCGATCGGGCGCTTCCAGGATGCCAGCGAAATTCGCGATATTTCTTTTCTTTTAGGTGAAAATCCGGTTGGTGAAAATTCGATCGAAACGGCTTCTGCTTTGCCGCCGCGTCGCGTTTACCTGCGCGATTTTGCCCAGGTTGTAGACGGGACACAGCAGCAGCGCGTCTTCGTTTCGCTCAACGGCCAGCCTGCGGTGAAACTGACGGTGCAGAAGCAGCCGGACGCGAACACGATCGCCGTCGTGGAAGCCGTCAAGCAGCGAATCGAGCAGCTCCGGCAGGCGGGCACAATCCCCGCTGATATGCAGCTTTTGCCGACATTGGATGAATCGGTTTTCATCCGCAACGCGATCTCAAACGTGACTTCTTCCGGCCTGATTGGGGCAGGCTTGGCGGCGATCGCCGTCCTTCTCTTCCTCGGTTCTCTGCGGCAAACCTTGATCATCGTCTTGGCGATTCCCCTCGCAACGCTGGCCGCAATTATTCTGATGGGGCTGTTTGGCCTCTCTTTGAACGTTTTCAGCTTGGGCGGTTTGGCCTTGGGCGTGGGAATTGTCGTAGACAATGCGATCGTGATGCTGGAGACGATCGCAGACGGAGCCGGACTGACGCCGGGACAAGATTCGCGATCGCGCCTGACGCCCAAACAGCTGATCGAGCAGTCCATCCGCAGCAGTCAAGAAGTCGAATCGGCTCTGGTTGCTTCCACGAGTACAAACCTGGTTGCCGTCCTGCCGTTCTTGCTGATTGGCGGCTTCATTGCCCTGCTGTTCAACGAACTGATTTTGACGATTACGTTTGCCGTTGCCGCCTCGATTTTGATTGCCGTCACGGTTGTGCCGATGATGACTTCGCGGCTGTTGGGCATCCGGCGATCGAGCCACATCGGAAACTTCTGGCTGCTGCGCGAATTTAACTTGCGCTTTCAGGCGGCGACTCGCGGCTATGGGCGACTGCTCGATCGAGTTTTGCGCCTGCGCTGGCTCGTGATTGGCCTCGTCGTTGTGATTTTTGGCGGCAGCAGCTTGTTCATGCTCGGTCGAATTCCGCAGGAAATTTTGCCGCGCATCAATACGGGACAAGCCTCGCTGTTTGCCCAGTTTCCGCCGGGAACGCCGCTCGACACCAGCCGCAAAATTATGGCCGCTGTGGATGAAATTTTGGTGGCGCAGCCGGAAACCGAATACACATTTTCCACTGTGGGCGGTTCGCTGTTTGGCAGTGCAACCAGCGAAAATCCGCTGCGGGCTTCCAGCAACGTCACCTTAAAGCCGGGAGCGGATGTTGAGGCGTTCGTTGCCAAAGTCACGCAGGAATTTGACAAGCTCAATCTCGTCGATGTGCGGTGCGGCTCAGTCCCGGACAGGTGCGCGGCCTGATTTTGAATAATTCCCCGGTGCGCGGCGCGGAACTCGATATTATTTTGCAAAGTCAGGACGCTCGCGAACTGACCGCTGCCGGATTTCAGGTGCTAGGAGCGTTAGAGCAGGCGACTTTGGCAAGATTTCGACCCGATGGCGATCGCCGTCAGCCAGAAATTCAAATCATTCCCGATCGCGAACGCCTCGCCAGCTTGGGCTTGACCGTGCAGGACATCGGTGAAACCTTGGAAACTGCCATTCAAGGCTCGGTTCCCACGCAGATTCAGCGCGGCAATCGGCTGGTGGATGTGCGCGTCCAGCTTGACGAAGCGGACATTTCCCAGCCCTCGCAACTCGATCGCCTCCCATTGTTCACCGCCAACAACCAGCAAATCCGCCTCCAAGATGTCGCCCGCACCGAGCCGAGCGAAGCACCGGGAGAAGTGCAGCGAATCAATCAGCGGCAGGTCTTTTTGATTGCCGGGAACTTAGCAGAAGGCGCGAGTCTGGGTGAAGCTTTGGCCGAGGCCGATCGCATCATCAGCAGCCTCGATCTGCCGGAAGGCATTACCCGCCTGCCCAGTTCTGCGGCGGAAAGCAATCAGCAAATTCAGTCTGCTCTACCGCTGCTGGGCGGATTAGCGGCTTTCCTCGTCTTCGTCGTCATGGCCGTGCAGTACAACTCACTGGTCGATCCGCTGGTGATTATGTTCACGATTCCTCTCGCCTTGGCGGGCGGCATCTGGGGCTTGTTCTTCACGCAAACGGCGATCGGTGCAACCGTGATTGTCGGAGCGGTTTTGCTGGTCGGAATTGTTGTCAACAACGCGATCATCATGGTTGAGGTGGCGAACCAGATTCGCGATCGCGAAGGATTGGACAGGCGATCGGCCATTCTGCAAGCCGCGCCTTCGCGCCTCCGTCCGATTCTGATGACAACAATCACGACGGTCTTGGGAATGTTCCCCCTCGCCTTGGGATTGGGGCAGGGCGGCGAATTTTTGCAGCCGTTGGGAATTGTCGTGTTCTCTGGCCTGTCGCTGGCAACGCTGCTGACGCTGTTCATCATTCCCTGCTTCTACGTGCTGCTGCATGAACTGATCGAGCGGCGGTCGCGCCCTCGCCCGCCCGCCCCGCCGCAGCCGAAAGCGATCGATTCCGTCTCGACTCGCCTGTAACGGAACGTAAAAGAAGCTAAACCTTGATTACAATTTCTCATCCCACTCATCACTGAAAAAAGGACAAATGGTAGCCTAGAGAACATGATTCTTCTATTTTCATCTGCCAAAATGTATAAAAACACAAAGAAAGACTGGCTTGGCTCTGTCGTTACGGCTGCGATCGGTGCAGGCGTTGTCACCTCTTTTGCGATCAGTCAGGGTCAGCATCCGCTGATTGCCTTTGGCGTGACAGGCATGGCGATCGCCGCAGCGATTATGATCGACCACTACGCCTGAGATCTCGGCACCTCGATCGATTGGCGCAGTCGCTTTGGTAGAATAGCCGCCAATCGATCGAGGTGCGACAAACTGTGAAACATTCTTTTCGCTTTGGCCTGCTGTTGATTCCGCTGATTGCCGTTTCACCGACTGCGATCGCTTCGCCTCTGGGCGCTGCCGCTGCGCCACCCGTTCTGATTGCTCAATCCACCGAGTTGCTGCGGATTGGCGACAGCAACATTGTCGTTGCGCTTTTGCAAACTCAGCTAGCCAGCTTGGGCTTTTATCAAGGTGAGATCGACGGCGAATTCGGCGCTCAAACCGAAGCAGCCGTAATTCAGTTTCAGACTTCACAAGGGCTTGTCCCAGACGGTATCGCAGGGGCACAGACGCTTGCCGCGCTCGATCGCCTCACCACTTCACCCAGCCCGATCGCGACCAATCCACTTCCGCCACCTGAGCCAGTTAGTCAAGCTCCCAATGCGCCCGCCAGTTCCGTTCAGGGCGATCGCTTCAGCATCGTTGAGCTTCAGCGGCGGCTTCAGGCCAGAGGGTTTTATCAAGGGGCGATCGATGGGATTATGGGACCGCAAACTCGCGCCGCCATCCGTGCCGCCCAGCGAGCCTATGGGCTGGAGGCGGACGATATTGTGAACGGACGTTTTTTAGCCCAGTGGCAGCAGGGCGCGTTGGCAGGCCGGACAGATGGCGTGGATCGTCATCTGACAGTCGAGCAGGTAGTAGCCTTCGCGCTGGGCGGTTTTCGTGCCCGTTTTGAGAACCGAATCGTTCTTGAACTCGATCGTTTTGTTGCAGCGGACGCAAATTAGATGGTGGTGATGATGCGGGGCGGGCTGGTTGATTTCATAGTGCTTGTGGCCTTCCGCCAGTTCCAACTCGCGCAGAATGCCCATCCGCGCCATCAGCTTCAGGGTGCGATAGATCGTTGAAAGGCTGATGTTTTCACCCTGCCGATGCAAATGGTTGTAGAGGTCTTCGGCACTGAGGTGATTGCCTTCGGGCAGATTTTGAAAAACTTGAAGAATTGTTTCACGCTGGGGCGTTAGCCGCCATCCGCGTTCATTCAGTTCGGCTTTGAGTGACGTTGCTGTATAGATTGCCATTGGTGGTTCCTTCTCAATAGCGCTGGCTTACTGACAAGGATACACAATTGGCGATCGAAGTTGCAATAAAAATTTCGTAATTGAGAATGATGGCCGATGAAGGCGATCGA
>JAAUTJ010000097.1 GCA_012031475.1 Leptolyngbyaceae cyanobacterium SM1_3_5
TCGGTAACACTGCAAAGGCGGCTGTTGGCGCAGGTCGATCGCTTCGATCCGCAGTTTTTCGGGATTTCCGCCCGCGAAGCCCTCAGCCTTGATCCGCAGCAGCGACTTTTGCTGGAAGTCAGTTGGGAAGCGATCGAACACGCCAACCAGCCGAGCGATCGCCTGTACAACAGCACGACCGGAGTGTTCATCGGCATTTGCGCCAACGACTACAACCGCGTGATTTGGCGCGACGACTTCAGCGCGATCGATGCTTTCTGTGCAACCGGAAACGCGCTCAGCGTCGCGGCGGGACGACTTTCCTACAGCTTGGGTTTGAAAGGAACCAGCTTAGCCGTTGATACGGCCTGCTCTTCCTCGCTCGTCGCCGTCCATCTTGCCTGTCAGCAACTCCGCACAAACGAATGTGAAGTCGCACTGGCGGGCGGCGTCAACTTGCTGCTGGCTCCCGACAGCACGATCGCCTTTTCGCGAACCCGGATGCTCAATCCCGACGGTCGCTGCACCCCGTTCGACGCCTCAGCGAACGGCTATGTGCGCGGCGAAGGCTGCGGCGTCATCGTTCTGAAGCGACTTTCGGATGCGGTTCGGGATGGCGATCGCGTCTTAGCCACGATTCGCGGCAGTGCCGTCAACCACAACGGACGCAGCAGCAGCCTGATCGCCCCGAACGGCCTATCGCAGCAGGCCGTCATCCGCAAAGCACTGGAAAATGGCGCAGTCGATCCGGCACAGGTCGATTACGTCGAGGTGCAAGGCACGGGCACTTCAATTGGTGAACCGATCGAAGTTGAAGCGCTCGGCGCGGTCTACGGCAGGCGATCGAGCGATCGTCCCTTGAAAATCGGCTCGGTGAAAACCAACCTCGGCCACCTCGAAGCCGCATCGGGCATCGCCAGCTTAATCAAAGTCGTGCTTGCCCTCCAGCATGGCGAAATTCCCGCGCATCTGCACTTCCAAACGCCCAATCCGCACATCAACTGGGAATTGCCGATTCAAGTCGTTGCCGATCGATCGCCCTGGCCGCTCCAACCGCAGCCCAGGCTTGCAGGCGTTAGCGCCTTTGGCTTCAGCGGCACAAACGCCCATCTGGTAATCGAAGAAGCCCCGATCGCACCTGCCCAATCGAGCCAGCGGGAACGTCCGCTGCATCTGCTGACGCTTTCGGCCAAAAGTGTAGCCGCCCTGACCCAGTTGGCCGAGCAGTACGAAAAACATCTGATCGTGCATCCAGACGAGTCGCTGGCCGATGTTTGCTTTACGGCGAACTGTGGGCGATCGCACTTTCCCTATCGCCTCAGCTTCAGCGCTGCCTCCGCGACCGAGCTTTGCGACCAGCTATCCGCCTTCAATCGCGGCGATCGAACGCCCTCAAAAGCCGCAGATCTGCCCAAAATCGCTTTCCTGTTTTCTGGAGGCGCGATCGATTTGGGACGGCAGCTTTACGACACGCAGCCGCTATTTCGCCAAACGATCGATCGCTGTGGAGAAATCCTCAAGCTCGATCGCCCGATCCTGGAAATGCCGGATGCGATCACAGTCCCGCCTGCGCGGTTTGCCGTCGAATATGCGCTGTTTCAGCTTTGGACAGCTTGGGGCGTCACGCCTGCGATCGCGCTGGGCAGCGGCGTTGGCGAAATCGTGGCGGCCTGCGCTGCGGGCATGTTGAGCCTTGAAAACGCGCTCCAGTTCGTCAATCCGGATGCAAATGTTGGGCAACTATCAGCCACCGCGCCCCAAATTCCGATCGTCTCCAGCCGAACCGGGGAATTTGTCACCGAGGCGATCGCCCTTGCCAACTGGCAATCCAACCCCGACTCCTTATCGGCCAGTTTGCAAACACTGCATGACCAAGGCTGCACCGTATTTCTCGACCTGGGCGCAGGCGCTTTGTCGCAAACTGGAGCGCAACTGCTGCCGAATACCGGACACTGGCTCACCAGTTTGCACCCCGATCGCCCCGCTTGGGAACAGATGCTCGACAGCTTGGGCGCTCTGTACAAATTGGGCATCAAGATCAACTGGCCTGCCTTTGATCAAGATTACGCTCGTCAATTTGTCTCATTGCCGACCTACCCCTGGCAGCGCGATCGCTACTGGATCGATCGTCCTTCTCCGACTCCACAAATCGACTCATCCTAACAGAAACACCGGAATCGATCGAACCTCCCACTTTACAACAACTGCATCCCAAATTGTTAACTGCCAGCGAAATTCAAGACTGGCTGCTGCAAGAAATCGCCCAGGCGATCGGCGTCAAACTTGAAGATCTAAATCCGCGATCGCCCTTCGACAGCTACGGCTTGGATTCGATGTTGGCGCTGAGCGTGGCTAGCGCGGCAAAGGCAGCGATCGGGCTAGAGCTATCGCCGTTTTTGCTGATGCATTACCCCACCGTTGAATCACTTTCTCAGCATCTTGCCCAAACGCTAGAAGCTTCGGAAGAAGAAATTTTTGAGATTTGAAAACAACAGATTTAATGAGGAGCAATCACCCGAATGAACACATCCGAACTGTTGGAAAATTTGACACAGCAAGGTGTACAGTTGCGAGTCGAAAACGACAAGCTCAGAATTCATTCTCCCAAAGGCGTTTTGACTGAGGAAATCCGCACAGTTTTGGCCGATCGCAAAGCCGAAATTCTCTCGTTTCTGCGCGGCTCCGATGATGCAAATTGCGGCGTACCGAGCAACGGGCAAGACATTAGCCTGCAAACGATCGGACGACTGACGGCGGCTGGTGCGATCGCCTCCCCAATTTCAAAGCGCCCGTGATTGACCCACAGGCAATGGCAAAGCAACTTAAAATCACTTTCAAACCCTTGCCAAACGGATATCAAGAAACTGCAATTCTCAACTTTCGAGACACGCTAGAGCAACAGTTGCGATCGAACGGTGTGCAAATTGTTCCTTGGGAACAGGCCACCAAAGAATTTTCCTATGACGTAAAAATCCCGTTCACGCCCTGGAAAAAAACGATCGCAACGCGAGTTGTGAAATCGGAGGTTAGCGCGGTGGTTGATGTCGAGCGCTATCCTTCCTGGCTGGGCAAAATCAAAATTTCGATCGCCGAAAAACTCTATCAGTTCTACTCGCGCTTTGTCTGGAAACAAAAAATTTCCGCCAGCAAAATCACTCAGTTCATCGGCTGGGCAGAAGAAAATATTCGACCGCTTGAAGACCCCACCAATACACAGGTAATTGTTCTGACCAAGCTCGATCGCGAGTTCACCAATCCCCAACTTCCCTACCCCAAAAAAATTCCGATCGGCGTCAGCACCTTGATTCGCACCTTTTCCGAAATTGTGGTTGGCATATCGGATACCCAGCTTTCAATTCTCAACATGAACCTGTCCGACTCGACCTTTCCGATCGAGGAGATCGATCGATTTGTCAGTCGATCGCTAATTCCTAAAGTCTACGTGCCGATTTTGCCACTGCCGCTGAGCCGTTTTGAGGTGGGGCAATATGACCCCATGCAGTCAGACTATGCAGCCAAACTGGTGCAGATGGGTAAGGAACTGGCCGACACCAATCTGTTACCATCTGGCTTCAAAATTGATGACGTAATCAAGCGCAAATCGCACCGCGATATTGTCGATTGGATGGCAAATGGACGGACAGGCGTGTCTTACGGATTCGTCGCTTATGCCGAACCGCCGCAATACATTGGCGCATCCGAACTGGCGGAATGGGAATGGAACAATCTCTCGCCCGTCGATGGATTTAGCAGCGAAGAACTGCGCCAAAATCGCATCGGCAGACGCTACATCAAGACCAAAATTGTAGACAGGATCGCCTACAAACAGCTACCTGATATTTGGGTGGTTAGCTCTCGTTCCGGCTCCAACAAAACAGATTTGAACCTGGAAACCGATGTGTTACGCATCGGACTTCAGGACAAACTGCTGCTGCAATTGCCCACTGGAATCAACCCAAATGCAGGCGATATTCGACCTTCTTATGACCTGTATGTGATGGTGGCGATCGCCCTTGCTGCTGCTCTTTATGCTCCCAATTTAATTCAGCAAGGAATGCCAATGGTGCATTTTCACGGCTATCCCGAAATGCAGTGGTTTGAAGCAAATCACGAATACTGTACGGGCGTTCACAACCCTTCCGTTCCCTGCGGAACTTATGAATCCGGCGTGTTCAATTTCCTCGGAATTCAAAACTTGGTGAATCAATATGGAGACACGATCGCGCTAGCCGGACTCGTCGAACCGGATCACGGCATCAACATCATTGCTTCCGATCTTTCCTACCTGCTCGATCGCCTTAAATCCGGCATTGCCGAAAACAAGATTGAACTCGGTGGAAGGCATTTTTCCTCACTCAAATCGAGTGTCGATCGCCAGCTAACCGTCGCTCAAGGGGTTGCACAGTCATGACAATCATTGCTGGAAAAACAGTGCTGCTCACTGGAGCATCACGCGGAATTGGCAGCATGATTGCCCAAGCGATCGCTGCTGAAGGTGCGACGATCGTCGGTGTCTCGCGCTCCCCAACAGGATTAGAAAATGTCGGCGCGATCGTTCAAAAAGCAGGCGGAAAATGGATTGGAATTCCGTTTGATATCAGCCAGATTGAAAGCCTACCAACCCTCATCCAAAAAGTTGAGCAAGCTGCTGGTTCCGTTGATATTTTGATCAACAATGCAGGCATCGAAATCTACCGCGCTTTTCAGGATTATTCGACTGCGGAATTGCAGGCAATTTTGTCTACCAATTTATTAGCCGCGATCGAACTCTCTCGCCTCCTGCTGCCGGGAATGCTCGATCGCAACAGCGGTCACATTGTCAACATGGCATCCCTAGCAGCGAAAAAAGGACATCCCTATGACAGCGTTTACTCGGCGAGCAAAGCAGGATTGCTGATGTGGGGCGATGCGCTGCGGCAAGAATTGATCGGTACAGGCGTCACGCTTTCAACGATTTGTCCCGGCTATGTTTCCGGCCAGGGAATGCTCGCGGATACGGGAATTTCGGCTCCTCGTTTGTCCGGTACTTCCACACCCCATGATGTGGCGATCGCCGTTCTCAAAGCGATTCAAAAAAACCAGGCTGAAGTAATCGTCAATCAAGACAGCTTCACGGTGGGATTCACCAAATTGCTGTTGGGCTTGTGGCAGCTATTTCCACAGCTTGGCGATCGCATGTATCGATCGATCGGTGTACCACAACTCAATCAGCAGCGCATCCAAAATCAGCAGCAAGCAGCTTCTTCTTCCGATTTGCAACTGAATGACTCACCAGTAATTTTCGTTGAGAGGTAAGACGAGCATGAACGAAAGCAATGATTCCTTGGCACTCAAACAAGAGTCGCTAAACGACTACCTGAGCCTGATTCGATTCAAATTTCACACGAATTTTGCATTTGTTGTTCTGGGTGCAATCAGCTTTGCCGAAAAGATTGATGCATCACTCTTCGCTTCTTTAGTAGTTCTATATTTCTCGTTCAATGTTTGTCTTTATGGCGGCATCTATACTGTGAATGCCATCACGGATCTCGAAAAAGATGCGAAGCATCCGCTGAAGAAAAATCGCCCTCTGCCCTCTGGCAGAATTTCTAAAAGTGCTGCGGCAACGCTTGCCATTTCTTTGATTTCGATCGGAACGGCGATCGGATTTTTGTATTTCGGTCTTCAGATTGGCGGCATCTACCTTACTTTCGTTGCCATCAATCTTTTCTATTCACTGATTGCCAGAAATATTCCCTATCTTGAACTGTTTGTGAATGCCACAACCATGCCGCTGCGTTTGCTGATGGGGACGCTGGTGGTGGCGAACGATCGAATGCCTGTGCTGTTAATGTTCGCTGCATTTTGTACGGGAATTGGCTTTTTGGCAGTCCGGCGAATTGTGGAAAAAGATGTGGCGGGCTGGGGCGAAGGTCGGCCTGCTTTGAAATCCTATCAGGGCGGCATTATGACCTGGCTGCAAATTGTGTTCTTCGCTGGACTGATGCTTGCTTTCAAATTCGATCCGCTGCTCGATCGCAGTTGGATTGCCTACACAATCATGTTGACCTACTACGTAATTTTCTGCTTGGGAATGCATGTCTTCAAGCCAATTCGGGTTTATTGGAGACAAATCTATGGCAGTTAATTTGTTGGCGCGATCGAAACCTCAAGATCTGCCGATTTCGATCGATTTTCAAGCGATCAAAGCGGTAATTTTTGATGTGGATGGAACGCTTTATGACCTGAAAAAAATGTATGCGCGAGTGCGGTGCGATGTCGCCAAATACTACTTGCGCCATCCTAAAGATTGGCAAGAAATTCAAGTGATCACCCGCTTTATCCACGAACGCGAAAACCGCGTCGATCAAATCGTGGACGATCTAGAAGCAGCACAGTATGAATGGGTGGCTGCTGCAACAGGTTTTCGATCGAAAAAGTTCGCGCAGTGGTCGATCGATGGGTCGGTCAAGTTCCGTTGAACTACATCAATTCCTGCCGTCATCCAGAAGTATTGCAGCTATTTGAATGTGTAACCAATCGAGGAATTGCAACAGGCATTTTCTCCGACTATCCGCCGCAAGCCAAACTTGCACACTTGGGGTTATCTTCGGACTGCATGGTGAGCGCGATCGATCGCAATGTGCGCCGACTCAAACCCGATCCGACAGGTTTATTCATTACGGCGGAAAAGCTGGGCGTCAACGTTGAGCAATGTTTGTTCATTGGCGATCGAGACGATCGCGATGGGGAATGTGCAAGAAGGGCGGGAATGCCCTATGTGATTCTCGGTCAGGGCAAGCAGCTTTCATCGATCGCAAATGATTTGCTTAATCAGTTTCTTTCCATCTAAACTGTGAGGGAAAAAATGACAAGTTCATCTCTAAATCTGAACGTTTTCAATGCATCAGAACCGCTACAATCTCAAGCTGAATTGAACGGGCAACGTTTGCATTGTTCAATTTGCAACTATCGAATTGATCCCAACGATGAATCGTTGTTTGCCACGTTTCCTTGTAACGTTCGTGCCTTTCAAGATCAGTCGTTCAAAGTGTGGCGATGTCCAACCTGTAGAACGATTCACTGTTTGGATGTGGTGAATTTGGATGAGTATTACGCCAAATATCCGATCGCCAGTGCGGTTGCTCATGATTCTGCTCGCGCGTGCTACAAAAATATTCATCGTCGATTGACCAGGCACGGCTTTTCTAAACATCATTCGCTGCTCGATTATGGCTGCGGCGGCAACGGTTTGTTTGTGCAATATTTGCGATCGCAGGGCTTCTCACAGTCCTATGGCTATGACCCTTATTCGTCCGATCCGCACTTTGGCGATCGCACCATTTTGGACAAGCAGCCGTTTGATTACATTCTGCTGCAAGATGTGATTGAACATGTTGAAGATCCGACCGTTTTGCTACAGGAACTCGATCGATTGTTGGCTCCTGGTGGCTATATTTTGATTGGCGCTCCGAACGCCGATGCGATCGATCTAAACCGCCCTGATTTAGCTGAATACTACAACGAAGTGCATGTTCCCTATCATCTGCACATGTACACTCGCGAAGTAACGGAAGCACTCGGAAAAAATCAGGGTTGGATGCCTGTTGGCTTTTTCGATCGACCGTTTCACGATCTTTTATTTGGCATGAACAGCCGCGCCTGGAATGAATATGTCCGCCTGATGGGTGGAACGCTGGATGTCATTTATGAACCCAGCAATACGCGCAAAGCAATCTCGTCTCCTCGGTTTCTATTTCACTTGCTGTTTGGCTACTGGTTCAGTTTTCGCACCAGCATGGCCGTGATGTTTCAAAAGTCAGCAGGTTAACGACGCTTTGAATTTCGCTGTTTTTCAATAGCGAAATTCAGGCACATTTGCCACAAGAAATCCTGTGCTTTTAGAAGGTTTAAACTCTAATGTCTATTCTCTGCCAGTTGAGGTTTATCGGCAATTTACAAAAGCATTCAAAATATTAAAGCTCGGTAATATTTTTAGAAATTCATAACAGGAAATGTTAGGCTTCATACTATCAATTGTTCCAGTTCTGCTTTTGAAAATTCAGCGTTGAGGTGTGTTGCAGCCAACCTTCAGCGATCGAATTGCAGGCCACAGCTTTAGGTTTTGAACGCAGTCAGGGATTTGCGAAGTAGGGCATCTATCTCGATTTTATTTTGCTTCATAGAACCGCCCTCGTATCATTAAGGAAACCAGAATAATGGCGACAGAGACTACTGCCGATCAATTGGATGCTTTACTCAAAACACTGCCGACGCTGCTAGGTGCTGCACCTACTCGCTCGGCTGGCTCATCAACATCCACGCCTGCTACGGTCACGCCTGATCCGGTTGAGCAAGCATTCGGAGCGATCGGTAACTTCTACAACCTGCTGTTTCAAGTTTTGCTCAGCAACGACAATGATGTGCTGCCTGCTAACCCGTATGATGCATTGTTTACGACGCTGACGCCTGCGAGCGATCTGGTTTTCTCCGGGTTTGGTGACTATCAGCTTGTGTTTGGCCGGACTGGAAATGATGTTCTCTATCCGTTCGATCAAAGCCTCAATCCGACAGGTCAAACGCCCATTCAAATTGACTTGTTCTTTGGCGATTCAGAAGTCATCAAGACCTTTCTCTTCCAGGATTTTCTCAATATCTTAGGAGGAAATCCGCCTGCGGGTGGAGCCGATACGTTTGTGCTGGGCGATTGGAAAACGTCCTACTACAATAAGCTGGGCTATAACGACTTCAACTTAATTTTTGATTTCAATCCCAGACAAGACAATATTCAGCTACGGGGTTCTGCCAGTGACTACGAACTGGTCGTCGTCCCGTTTCTGGGAACCGCCATTTTTGAAAGAACGGGCAGCGCATCTGTGTTCGAGAATGAGCTAGTCGGTATTGTATTTGCGAACTACAATCTCGACCTGACCAGTCCCAACTTCAGGTATGCGGGCACGGCTCCAACGATCGCCCCCAGCCAGCCAAAAATTAAGCAGTTTGGCACAGCGGGCTTGGAGCTTGGCACGGCGATCGCGACCGATTTGCAAAGCAATTTGTATGTGGCGGGTGCAACCAATGGAGCGCTGCAAGGTGTGAATCAAGGCTCTTATGATTCTTGGATTCACAAATATGATACCGAGGGCGATCTGCTGTGGAGCAAACAGTTTGGCACGTCCAAATATGACATTGCGTTTGGCGCTACCACCGATCGATTTGGCAATCTGTATGTGGTCGGCGGAACGCAAGGCGATTTAGCAGGCTCTTTTACTTCGACCGCACAAGATTCTTGGATTGCCAAATACGACAGCAGCGGCAATCAACTGTGGATTCGGCAGTTGGGGTCGGAATATTTAACCGCCGCCACCAACATCGTTGCCGATGACACGGGCGCGGTTTATGTGTCGGGGCTAACCGTCCGCGAAGACCCCCGGCCTAACAGCAACCTGTTCAAAGTGATCCCGCTTCAAGATGATTTTGGGTGACAAAATACGACACTGACGGCAATCGGCAATGGTTCACCGAAGTCGCCTCGCCGGAAAATTCAGTCGCTTTATTTGACGAAGCCTATGGCATCACCTTGGGCAATGACGGAACCGTTTATGCGACGGGTTGGACATACGGCGACTTTTCCGGACAGGGCGGAACCCTAGAGGCATTCCGCTTCTACGACGCTTGGCTGGCAAAATTTGACAACGCGACCGGAGCGCTGGAAAAACTCAGCCCCAATCCGAATCAAGATATTGTCCAGTTTGGTAGCCCGACGTTTGATTTTTCCTGGGGATTGGCGATCGACAGCCAGCAAAATTTGTATAACGTCGGCTGGACATTAGGCAGTTTGGGCGGCACAAACGCCGGACAGGAAGATATTTGGATTGCCAAAACCCGACCGGACGGCACACAAGAATGGATTCGGCAGTTTGGCACCAGCGGCGCAGATGGCCTGTATCTCGGCAGCGTGGCGATCGATGCCCAAGACCGCCTCTTCGTTGCAGGCTACACCAACGGTAATTTGGGCGGCACAAACGCGGGCGAATTCGATGCCTGGGTCGCCAGCTATGACACCAGCGGCAATCAGCTTTGGATTCAGCAGTTTGGCTCTGCCGAAACCGACTACGCCACCAAGCTCACCGTTGATACTTCCGGCAATGTCTACGTCACCGGATTTACCGAAGGATCGCTAGGTGCCACCAATGCCGGAGCGATCGACACCTGGATCGCCAAGCTGGATGCCAACACCGGAGCATTGGAAAACTTCAATCCCGCTGAGCCGATCGTCACTGCCCCGATCGTCACTGCCCCGATCGTCACTGCCCCGATCGTTCCAGAACCGCCTCAACCTCAGCTGGAACCCTTCAATCGCGACCTGAGCGGCACACCCCGAAAAGACTATCTGGTGGGCACGGCCAACGCCGACCAGATGGAAGGCAAGGGCAATCGAGATTTGCTGACGGGCAAGCAGGGAGACGATCGCCTGCTGGGAGGCGGCGGAGTCGATCGCTTGGAAGGCGGCAGTGGAGCCGATCAGCTTCAGGGCGACGCTGGAAACGACATTCTTGAAGGAGACACGGGTGCAGATCAATTCATCTTCAACACGGGCAAAGCCTTTAGTCGCCAAGCTTTGGGCGTCGATCGAATTATGGACTTCTCCGGAGCCGAAACCGACTCGATCGTGTTGGGCAAACGCACCTTCAGCGCCCTGAAGAGTTCCAGCGGTGAAGGCTTTAGTCGCCGCAAAGAGTTTGCGATCGTCAACACCAATCAGGCGGCAAAAGCCAGTCGATCGCTGATCGTTTACAACGCCAGCAACGGTCGATTGTTCTACAACCACAACGGTGCAGCCGACGGGTTTGGCAAAGGGGGCGCATTTGCAGTGCTGGCAGAGAGTCCAACCCTGACGGCGAATGATTTTTCAATTCGGTCTTAAGTGAAGAAGGGCGGATGAGGGCTAAGGGATGAAGTGAATCTTGTCGATCGCAGCTTGGAAAACTGAAACTGTCCAAATAGGCCAAGACAAATTGAAGCGTCACCGCTGGCTCGCGAGCCTTTCACTTCGCCCCTTTTCTTTCATCCT
>JAAUTJ010000098.1 GCA_012031475.1 Leptolyngbyaceae cyanobacterium SM1_3_5
CGCGCCCACCAACCATCCTCAAAGTCCTCCACTCGTGGGGGATTTGGGGGCTGTCTCGATCGCCCTTTGGCACAGCAAAAATGCGCTTCAGAAAAACCTGGGCGCATTTTTTGCAAAATTTGATTCAAGTTTTAAGGAATTTCAGATTATGAACCTTTGTTTTCGCGGCTGGCCGTTTGAATGTAAAGAATTAACAGAAAAACGGTGGGAACCAACACAAACAAAAGACTGGCAACAAATCCAAGATCGTTAACTTCCATGACCTGCCTCTACTGCTTATCTCATAACTGGGTGAAACCTAAACACCAGGATATCATCCTCATTGAGCCGCAACCGCGATCGAAACACTCCGATCGAAACATTACGAAGGCTTTGTCTTCACGGCAATTTCGCCATTCACTATCACCTGACAGGCCAATCGATAGCTATCTGGCTTCTTTTTGAATTTACGAATCTCAACATCCGTGCGGGGCGAAACGTTCTCCAAGCCTTCAACAATCTCGACCGTACAGGTTCCACACTGGCCGTAGCCACCGCAGTTCATCATCTTGCCCATCAGCGTGTAGAGGTCGATGCGGTTTTCGATCGCCTTGATTCGCAGATTCGCTCCATCCGCCGCGATCACCTCTTGATTTTCGTTAACAAACTTAATATTCGCCATATCGCCCTCTCTTCTGCGTTTCCACCCGCTCAACGTTAGATTTTTGCTTGCATTCGTCTCTAACAGTCGATACACGCCCTATACAGTTCGCGATCGCTACAAAACTTAACGCATTTCATCTTATCAGGCAGAAAAGGGATAGGTTGAACAGGTGACTTTACTGAGCAGTGCAGGTTGTACCTAGCAAAGTGACCTGTACTCAGCGCTAGTTTAAGCTAGCGGGTGGCAAATTCAGCGACAAATGCTTTATGAAGCATTCGGCAAAATAAAGCATTCGGCAAAACCGCCCCACCGTAGCCGAAACGTGCCGATCGCCTTTTGAGGTTTGAAACTCATAGTGAACCCGCAAAGATGCAATCTCCGGCGTACACTTGCTGAGTTCTGCGACCGCCGCAATCAGTTCCTCATTCAGCCAGGGGCTAACCCCGTCTTTGCGAAACTGTTTTTCTAGCGCTCCAACGATTTCAGGAAAATTGGCAATGTCTTTCGATCGCCGCGTCACGATGATCATTCTCGTGTAATGCCACAAAGCAGTCCGGGCATATTTTGCCCCGCCCGCTTTCCACTCAGTCACGCCACCGCTCTGGTGAAGAATTTTGCCCATGCCTAAGCTGAGCTTAAATTCGCCCTCAGATCGATCGCGCTTCGTCATGCCGCTTCTGCGATGGCTGTCTGTACCCTGCACGTATTCCTTAAACGGGCTACCATCTCGAAGAAAGTCTTCAAACGGATAGATCCGGCTGAGGATCGCGGCTTCAACTCGACGCGGAATGCCAAAGCGATCGAAGATCTTCAAATAGCGCTCAAACTCAGGATTTGTAATCTCTGCTTCGATCGCCAATTCGGTTTCGTATTCAATGCGCTCAAATCCGCAAAGCTGGAGGGCTAATGCTTTGGTATGCGCCGTCAGCCCCGCCCCGATCATTTCCTCAAGAGATTTCTCTCGTTTGGAACTGTGGGCACCTGTGAGCTTTTTCCCTGAGTTCGCGCAGAATATCCGCGTTCGCGTTCGCGATCATCGATGGGAGGCGGGCTAATGCCGATGCAACGCGCCCTCTACCCTCGCAACTGGAATCAGATCGCCCGCCGCGTCAAGCGGGCGGCAAACTGGCGCTGCGTCCGGTGCGATCGCCCCTGCCTGCTTCCCGGTGAAGACCTGAGTGATTTTTGGATCAAGGCTCAACTGGCCGATCGGACAAATCACAGCGGCGCTGGCAGACGATTGGAACCGCCCGACCAAGCAAGCCCGCTTTATCTTGACAACGGCGCATCTCAATCACAAACCAGTTGAGAAAGCCGGGAGCGCGATTGCAGCGGTAGGCATCAGCCAAATCCGGCTTCTTGGGGCGGCGATCGCTGGCTGAGAAGATGCCCGCCTCGATCGCGGCGTTCAGGTCTGCAAAGTAGTTGTTGGTAACGGTAATCATGGGTTGAAAGCTCCCAAGGTTGTTTGATGCTCCTAATTTAGCCAATTGTTTACAACAGTGTCAAAACAGATCGCCTCGGTTTACCGACTCTTTATATTGCCGGAGCGCTTCTCTCAGGTGCGCGGCTTCTTTGCGGCTACCGATCGATCGCAGCCAGTCTTTCAGTTCCTTTCCACGCGCCCGCTCACCAGTTCGCCCGCCCCAATTTTGCCGCCGCTAGGTTCAACCGCGCCCCGCGCCCGATAGCGCCGCAGGGCTTCCCGGAGATGCGCGTCTTTTTCCCCCGGCAGCGATCGCAGCCAGTTTGCCAGGGCAGGCTCAACCCGTGTTGCAACGACGGCATCCAGCGGGTTTTGCGCCTCAATGCCGCCGATCGCTCTGAGCTTGTAGCCCGCTGCAACCAATCGCTGCCGCACCGTTTCGTGGCTGATGGTGATGCCGCGATCGCGCAGGGCATGGGCGGTTTTGCGCGTCGATCGATCGCACTGACAGTAGAGGGCGTAGAGTTCGGCGGGGGACATGGGGGCGATGGGGTTGGGGGTCTAGAGTGATGACAAAAATTTCGCACTCCCGCGAAATTAGGGGAAGTGCGAAATTTGGGGCTATGCGCGTCTGCGCCTGAGCAGGGCGATCGTCTTTTCGTTGAGCGGGTCAGCGTCGATCTTGGTTTCCTTAAACGTGATCAGGCGCTCATACACGGTTTCATCGCCGTCTTTGCCCATAGCACGGCTGTACCAGATCGCCGCGCCGTATTTGTTGAGCGGAGTTGCGGCGGGTTGTAGACTTTGCCGTTGTGCTTGACGGCGATCGCCCCGTGCGAATCACGGGCGATCACTTCCGCCCCGACCGCTGCCCAGTCAAATTTGGGATAGTCGAATAGATCGCGGCTGAGTTCAAGCGCGGCGGCAGGGTGGGTTTCGAGGGCAACAGCAATCCGAGTCAGGGCGCGGGCGATTTCTTGCAAAGTTTCAGCTTCCACTGCTCAAAGCTCCTAATAGCGATCGCACGATCGTTTCCAGGTCACGATCGAGCAGGTACAGGTGACGATCTTCGACAATCAAGCGATCGCCCCGGTCAATCATGCCAAACTTCCAAATTTCCCCGGTCGTCACCGCGCCGTAAATTACGGGCGCATCTGTTTTTGTCCACTGGCTCAGGGCAATTAGCTCAGCGGCAAGCTGGGTAAAGCCCTTGCTCAAATCTGACTGCTTTGCCTCAATCACCAGCAGATCACGCCCGTTCTGCATATAGTAATCGAGCGGTCCTTTGAGCCAATCACTGACGCGCACGGCGTATTCAATGCTCAGTTTGATTCCCAATCGATCGCAAACTTCCAGCAGCATCGGCGCGATGATCGCTTCGCGGCGGGCGGTTTCACTCAGCAGGCTAACGCGATGCGTGTTGCGATACAGCGTGGCGCTGAGGCGATCGAGCAACTCTAACTCGCCTTCAAAGCGCGGCAGGGTTAGGGTGTCTTGAATCAGCCGATGCCCTAGATCTCCCAAGATTTCATCGGGCAAGAATGGCAGGTCAAAGTATTGACTGAAAGTGTAGGTTTTAGCTAAGTCAAGGACTCGATAGGCGGTCATTTGCTGATACTCCAAAAATTAGGTGAAAGTAGGGCGAGCGATCGTCAAAACGATCGCCCTTGTCAAAACTGCCGAGCGTACACGCTCACCATCTGCTGCATAAACTGTTGCTGTTTCTGAGCTTTGCCGCCCATCCACAGGCTATTCAGGTGTGTCTGCGAATCAGTGATGCGCGAATGATGGTTGTAATACTCAGTGACCGCATTGAGCAGCCCCCAAGCGGTGTTGTAGGCGCTGAGCAATTTGATCCTTTCGCCTGACCTTGAAACAGGCTGAGGCAGGTTTGCACCACTTTGGGCTGCTCATCGACTTTTTTGAGCGGATCACCGAAAGCGGAAATCAGGTGCATCGTCGCCTCTTCGATCGACATCGCCGTTTCTGCTAGCCGCTCTGAAGTTTTGCCAAACTCGCGGAAGTTGGTTTTTGCCGCCTCCAAAATCTCGGTCACGCGGTCATGATTCCATTCCCCGACGTGGCTGATCACTTTGCCCTCTGTGCGAACCGGAACGGTTAGCCCGTTGGAGCAAATTTTCCGCAGGGTCATCAAATCAACCCTGTGTCCTTTGCCGTGTTCGTGAAATCCGGTGATCAAAATTTTGCCGTAGACTTCATCGCCGCCCAAATCAAACTGCTCATCCGTGCGGGCAACGGCAAAGACGGCGCGGCCTTGACGCAGTGTGCCGATATGCTCGATCGCCAGCCCGGACTGTGAGCAAAATTCGTGAAACATGCCGATGATTTCGCTGTTTTGATGCGGCGTCCACTGCGATCCAACGGTGTCAAGCAATAGCCCCGTGTCCGATCGATAGACCGCCTTGCGATAGACCGCCTTGCGATAGTCGCGGCTGCGATACTGGTAGATCTCACCGTAGCGAAAGCCAGATTCGCGTACCTGCCAGTCCAAGCCAGCGGCGGCAAGCTGATCGCCCAGCGGCATATTACCCGCCACGCTTGTGCCCACGCCCCGGTAGATGTTCATGTGTTCTTGAGAGGTGCGCTCTAGATCGTGGTAGCGCTGCAATTCTTCCCGGCTCCAGTTCCAATCGCGTAAGTTCGTGGTCATTTGTCGTTTCCTTGGGTGTGGTTGTTTGTTGGCGGTCTAACCTAACCTTCCGCCGAGGGTAAACGCTTACTCGCCGGGTTCGTCGATGAAGTGCCACTCTAACCGCTCCAAAATGCGGCGATTTTCAGTTTGCAGCCCGCGCATATCGGTTTGCACTTGCTGCATGACGGCGCGATCGTCATCACTGCGGGAAATCAGCGCATTCACCGCGCCGACGAGCATTTCAATGTTTTGATTGACCTGTGCGCCCTCTTCGCGCAGTTGGGCGATCGCCTCAGTATTGACGGTCTGCTGCTGGGCGGTGCGATCGAGTAGTGATGCTAGCTGATTTAGCCGCTCATCCGTCCATTGCTCAGTCATGGGTTGAAACTCCCAAGGTTGTTTGATGCCCCAATTCTAGCGTTATGTTTACAACAGTGTCAAGGCATCTAATCGAAAAACTTTCACCGCCCGCTCCCCCCTGCTACCCTTAGATCGGCAGCGCTGCCAACCGCCGATCGCTCCGTACTTTCGTGGTTGTTTGTCCGGACGATCGGCGCGTTAAGGAGACGATATGAACGATCCGCACATTGAGGCGATCGAAGCCCGCGTTAAAAATCTTGAATTAGACAGCTATCAGCAGACCCAGGCGATCGCCGCCCTGCAATCCGCCCTCGAAATTGAGCGGCAAATCAATCAGCAGCAAACTGAATCGATCGCCCGCCGTCAGCAAGTGCTAATCCGCACCGAGCGGCAGACGCGGCGCGGCCTAGAAGTGTTGGTGGTTGCCCTCTTGGGCTTCTTTGGATTTTGCCTAATCATTCTGGCGGGGCTGAAGCTGGAGGGCGAATGGGGCACGTTTGCCCTGCCTGAGAATTTCTTTGAGTCCGGGGCGTTGGTGGTGGGCGTGGCAGCCGGGGCAAAGTATGTTCTCGATCGATCCCGCGAAACTCGTGAAACCCCGCCCGCCTACCGCGAACCACCGCCGCTTACCGCTCCGCAGGGCAAACGCATCTTAATCGAGCAAGACCTTGAGTAAGTAGTCTTCATCCCATCCCGCCCGCAGTCGCTTGTTCTTGATGCCCAGCTTTGCGCTTGTCTCCTGGTTGAGCAAATTCAGGGCGATGTGACGCACCACGGTGAGATTGGCGGGTGCATGGTCAGTGCGAATCCGGCAAGCATCTTCTTGAAATGCTAAATCCAAGACCCAGTGGAGCGAGTTTTCTACCTGCTAATGAGCGCGAACCGCCTGCGCTAAGTGCCCAGCATTGCTAGTCAGAGAGCTGATGTAGTAGCGCGTTTCCCGTTCGACCTTGCCATTGATGCGGCGCTCGGCCTGCACCATGCCGATGCTGGTGAACTTTGCCCACTGGTCGGCATTGATGAGGAATTCACGTGTCCCATTGTCCAAGTGCGGCGAATCTCGACTCAGCCATGTCCTTTGTCTACGGTTTGATCAGGCATCATGATCGAGGCCAGCAAAGTGACAAGCTTGCGCTTGCGCGAAGATCTGTTGAACATCCTCGAACAAGCTGCCCTAGTTGTCCTTGAGCGCCAAAACATAATCTGCCCCACGTTCAACAATCAGCTTGGCAATCTGCTTTTGAGTCCCCATTGCGTCAATTGTGACAGTACAGCCGTCAAGCTCTAGGGTTTTGAGCAACTGCGGAATGGCCGTGATTTCATTCGATTTTGCATCCACCTTGCACTGTCCCAGCACGAGTCGATTCTGAGTTGCCCAGGCACTAACCCTGTGAATGGCTCCTTTCCCGTCGGCGCTGTCATAGGATTGGCGCAAGCTCTTACCTCAATGGCAATCACTTCTCCATTGCTCAAGCGCACCAGAGAACGCACCCACTTCAGAAAACACTGCTGCAACTGTTCAGGCTTTAAGCGAGCAAACACCCGCGCAAAGGTGTCATGGGAGGGAATGCCATTGGGCAACTCCAGGATGCGCCGAAGCCACTTGAGTTTGGCCTGCCCAAAGCTTTCCATCCCGACCCAACTATCGGCTCCACAGATGACCGCAAGAATGGCAATCGTGAGAATATCGATGAGTTTGTGGCGTTGGCTGCGCTCAATGCGGGGGTCATCAATCTCGCTCAAATGTTCAACGAGCTTGTGCTTCGGCTTTAGCTTCATCGATTGGCTCTCAACAGCTCTAACCCTGACTGCCTGATTGGAGAACCCGACTGAGTGCAAAACAATTAAGATGCGTTTGCCCTGTGAATTCAGCGCTCCAGAATCAACCCTTCAAGAACGAGTCGCCAAAGATGGAGACGGATCGCCATCGGCTAAAGATTTTGGTTCGGTCTCTGCGCTGCCCGACTGGAGGTGATTCAGCGTTTCGGCAAAGTCACGAATGCCGCGAAACTGCCGATAGACCGAGGCAAAGCGGATGTAGGCGACTTCGTTGATCGGCTGCAATTTTTTGAGGACAAGCTCGCCAATTTCGTTGCTGAAAATTTCTCGCACGAGCCGTTGTTGCAGTTCCAGTTCAATTTCGTCTACCAAATTCTCAAGCTCGATCGAACTGACGCCCGATTTTTCACAAGCTCGCACCATCCCGCGTAAAAGTTTGTTGCGATCGAACGATTCGCGATCGCCGTTGCGCTTAATGACCGTAATCGGCACCAGTTCAATGCGTTCGTAGGTCGTGAAGCGATGCTGCACTGCAAACATTCGCGCCGCCGCCGGATGCTCTGGCCGGATTCGGCAGAACGCGATTCAAGCACTCGGTTGTCGGTAAATTGGCAGTGTGGACAGCGCATCAGCAACGCCCTTTGGCAAAGTGGATGGTCACAGGTGATCGTTAGTCATCAATTTTAGCAGTGACCGACTCCTGAAACGGGACATAATTTTCTCTTAAGACGGCAAAAAGCCTGAATTCTGTCAAAGAATTCAGGCTTTCATGTAAACAGAACCGAATTAGTCTTTGTTGATGCGCGGCGGTTCGCGAAAGGCGATCGCAAAGAACAAAACTGAGATCGCACCTGCCAAAAACAAAATGTAGGCAACAGCTTCCATCGATCAAGTCCCCCTAAACAGCTAATGACCAGTTTATCGAGCGAATCGTAGCGGGAAGCACGATTTGTGAGAGAACGTAATTGAACTTCACATTGCGCTTCCCGCTGCTGCCGTTTAGACGGGTTCTTTCCGGCGGGTGGATTTGTCACCCACTTTCTGATAGAAGCCCCACTCGACTTGCTCTTCCGACAGGTCGGGATCGACCCCCGCGAACACGTCGCGGTAGAGCGTCCGAGCGCCGTGCCAGATGTGGCCGAAGAAGAACAGCAGTGCGAAGACTGCATGGCCGTAGGTGAACCAGCCGCGAGGACTGGTGCGGAAAACGCCATCCGAGTTCAGCGTTTCGCGATCGAACGAGAACACTTCGCCAAGCTGCGCCTTGCGAGCGTACTTCTTGACTTCGGCGGGATCGTCGATCGTCTGACCGTTCAGGTCGCCACCGTAGAAATTCACGTTACGCCCGTCTGCTCAAAGCTATACTTCGATTCACCCGACGGAACGGAATATCAGCGCGGACAACGCCATCTTTGTCAGTCAGGATCACCGGGAAGGTTTCAAAGAAGTTGGGCAAGCGGCGAACCGACAGTTCGCGGCCTTCGCCATCCGTGAAGACCGGATGACCCAGCCAGCTTTGAGCAATCCCGTCGCCGTTGTCCATTGCTCCCGTGCGGAACAAACCGCCCTTTGCAGGGTTGTTGCCCACATAGTCATAGAAGGCGAGCTTTTCGGGGACGGCTGACCAAGCCTCGGCCAGCGTTGCGCCCTCGGCGACATCCGCCTGAACGCGGCGCTGGATTTCCTGCGTGAAGTAGCCGTCATCCCACTGATAGCGGGTGGGGCCATAGAGTTCGATCGGTGTTGCAGCGTTGCCATACCACATCGTTCCAGCCACCACAAAAGCGGCAAAGAACACAGCGGCAATGCTGCTTGACAGCACGGTTTCGATGTTTCCCATCCGCAGCGCTTTGTACAAACGCTCCGGCGGACGCACGGCCAAGTGGAACAGTCCAGCGATAATTCCGACCACGCCAGCAGCAATGTGGTGAGCCACGATGCCGCCCGGATTGAACGGATTAAAGCCTTCTGGCCCCAAGAGGGCGCGACAGGTTGAACGCTTCCAGTTAAGCCGTAAGGATCAGACACCCACATTCCCGGTCCAAATAGGCCAGTCAGGTGAAATGCGCCGAAGCCAAAGCAGAGCAGACCAGACAAGAACAAGTGGATGCCAAACATTTTGGGCAAATCCAAGGCGGGTTCGCCCGTGCGCGGGTCTCTAAACAGTTCAAGATCCCAATAGACCCAGTGCCAGCAGGCCGCTAGGAACAACAGACCAGACAGAACAATGTGAGCAACAGCAACACCTTCAAACGACCAGACACCCGGATCGGTGGCTGCGCCGCCTGTGATGCTCCATCCGCCCCAGGATTCCGTCACGCCCAAGCGAGCCATGAACGGTAGGACAAACATGCCTTGCCGCCACATCGGATTGAGGACCGGATCGCTCGGATCAAAAATGGCAAGCTCATAGAGCGCCATTGAGCCAGCCCAGCCTGCAACAAGGGCAGTATGCATCAGGTGTACTGCAATCAGCCGTCCGGGGTCGTTAATTACGACGGTGTGAACGCGATACCAGGGTAGTCCCATCGACTACGCTCCTCCTAATAATTCGGGTTGAACGCTTCCTTCAGCCTTTTCTTAAGGTGGTTCATTACTGGTAGCCTACCAGATTGAGAATCACCGAAATCGAGCCACTGTCTGAAAAGCTGCGATCGCTCACACGAACAATCTCAGCTTCCGACAATTTGACAAGATGCTTGTAAAAATGAAAGTGTATGTAGAAGTGTTCCATAAATTAACTTGCAATGCAAGTTTATGGCAGCATATTCCAGGGCAAACGCATCTTAATCGAGCAAGACCTTGAGCAACTAGTCTTCATCCCACCCAGCCCGCAATCGCTTGTTCTTAACGCCTAGCTTTGCGCTTGTCTCCTGATTGAGCAAGTGAGGGCAATGTGACGTACAACGGCAAGATTGGCGGGTGCATGGTCAGTGCGGATGCGGCAAGCATCTTCTTGAAATGCCATATCGAGAACCCAGTGGAGCGAATTTTCGACTTGCCAATGGCTGCGAACTGCCTCTGCTAGGCGCTGAGCATTGCTTGCCAAACTGCTGAATAGCGTGTTTCTCTCTCGACTTTGCCATTCAAACGCCGTTCGGCTTGCACCATGCCAATGCTGGTGAACTTTACCCGCTCATCCCAGCTTGCTTGAGGTGTTGCGTGATGATGCGCCGATTCGAGCTTTCCACCACGCCAGAGCCAATCATCAACCCCATCTTGAGATAGCGCTGGTAGTCAATTCGACTCTGGTGATTCGTCAGGTAGCGCACTAGGGCTTCACCTGCCTCATGTGCGGCTGCGACGGTCTTCATCAACTCAGCGGTGGTCTAGACAACGCTTTGCCACTGCGATTGTTTCAGCCATCTCTGTTGTTGTTCAACTCTGTTGTTGTTCAACCCAAGATTTCTGCCGTTGCGCTTGCTGAGGAAAAGCCGCTCTTGCCATGCCCAAACGTATTCGGACACATGGAAAAAGTCGAGAATCTCGATGCAATCGGGAAAATCGGTTTGTGCCATTTGCCAAATCTAAGTGGCTCCATCAGCCAAGACGATAACTTGATTGGGCATTTGCCAGGGCAAGCTGCGTGTAGAGACTGGCGACTCCCTGGGTGAACGTGGCGCGATTGGCTAAGGTGGCGACATACTCACGACGGCGCACAACCGCTCGTTTGGCACTCACTCGCCAGTGGTCGGCAACTGCCCCAACCAGTGCCTCTTTGTAGCCTTGATGGGCATTGAGTGGGGTCATCCGCCATCGACTCCGACATAGACCCGCGCTTTGGCAGCGGCAGGACAAACGGCTTGAGTACAAGCTCAATGCCACGTTCGCCGTTGCCTGTGGCGCTTGACCAAACTCACGCTGCTGCAAGTCCCCGCCTGCTGCTTCGACTTGGTTTGCCAAGGTTTTCTCCCTGATGTCAATGTGCGTTCAGCGCTTGAACAACTGCACTGCTTTGGGAAACTCACTGCCCACGCCCAACGCACTTGCCAGTTCA
>JAAUTJ010000099.1 GCA_012031475.1 Leptolyngbyaceae cyanobacterium SM1_3_5
ATTCCGCCCAGCCGCCCGATTTGCATCGCCCAAAGTGGCACAGTTCGGGTGCTGAGCGATTGGGATTTGTTGACCAAATCTCAAGGAGAAAATCCAATGTCAAAGTCCGTGAAGCCTCGCGTTGAGTCGGGACGTTCGCAACCGGAAATGGTGCAGATTGTGGTGTATGGTTCGCGTCCGGGTGTCGATCAGATTGTGCGTGAGTTCTATCTGTGTCGCTTCTCAGAGCGCACCGAATGGACTTCGCCGCAGCCCGTGCCGAACACCCCGATCAGGTGATGATCACCTACACGCGCCGTCTGCGATAGGCAACGATGACCGCGATCGAGCCGTGCGAATCGATCGCGGTGCGCTCACTGCCGTAAACATGATGCCTCATGACTTCAACTCAGGCTGATAGTCGAAAACATCAACCGATACCGATTTAATCGGCTTTGATTCTCCATGCAGCATGAGGCGAATACGTTCGGTCGTTTCGCAGCTGAAGGTTTCTTCGGCGCATCGATCGCAAACGATCGCAGGAATCTTCTCAACTAGAAAAACCCTGTCGCCAATCTGAAAAATTTCGCTAATCTCTTCTGCATGAAATTCAGACGAACCACAAATATGACACTTAAACATCATTTCTCACGCCCAAAGTTGTTGAACTGAATAGGCAGCAAAGGCAGAATCTCTGCTGATGAGAGTTAGCGCGTTGTTGATCGATTGGGCGATGAGGATTCGATCGAACGGGTCACGATGATGCAGCGGCAGATTCTGAACCTGAACCGTGTCAGCAAACGAAATCGGCAGCAATACAATTCCTGTAGAAGACAGCCTTGCTTCAATGTCCTCAAAATTGAGTTGAAGCGACAGCTTGCCAATACTCAGCTTAATTGCCATCTCCCAAAGACTAGCGATACTCACACAGACTCGATCGGCAACTTCAAGCTCGCCTCTAATTGATTCTGGTAATTTCGGGTCTTGTTGGGCAAGCCAGATAAAAGCATGAGTATCTAGCAAAAACGAACTCATTCCATATACTCCTTGAAGTCTTCCAGCGGCTCGTCAAAGTCATCCGGAAGCGGCAAAACAAATATACCCTTCAGAGCGCCAAAATCGCGTTTCTTGACGGGAGGAGATTCGATCGCCCCCTCCTTCACTGCACCATTTGCATACTTACTCATCAAAAACTGGGCGAAGTGTAAAACTTCCTGCTGTAAATGATCGGGAAGCTGATCGATCGCCTCCAAAAGTTCTGTTTTCAGCATCGCGATTTGTCCTCTTTGACTTGTTTTCACTATTTCTGTTTTAACGTATCTTGCGATCGCGCCTCTTCCAATCAAAACGAACGCCCTGCAACCGCTCACCATTCGATCGCGGTTGTTGCCGTTGCTTTCAAAAGGCACTAATTCTACAGAGAATTTTTGAGAGCAATTTACTGGTGAACGACGATCGCATCACGATTTAATTCAATGTATCGATGCTGCTCAAAGAGTTCGATCAGTTGGCTAAGGTTTTGCGAAAAAAGCAGTTCAAGTTCTGAGTTTTTGATGTTTCCAGTTGCAACCAGTAGAAGCTTGTAAGGCTGCTGCTGAAGCAGAAAGGATTGAACAAAGTCAGCATCTTTTGTGATCACAATTCGTTCTTGCTGAATTGAGATTGCATTAATCGTTGCATCAGAAGTTGTATTTTTCTGAGGCAATTTTCTTGTATGCACCGTGTCATATCCAGCAGCCTCTAGAAAACGAGCTAGACGAATCGGCAATTGCGCGTCTACTAAAAATTTCATGAAGCAAGGCGATAGACGCTTTTAACGTGGCTCAGACGCGCTGCAAACAACAGTACGGCTAGAATATCATCGTTTTCTAGATCGTCATAATCGCCAAGAATTTCTTCATAAGTCATTCCTGAACTGAGAAGTTCAAGAATGAATTCGACCGGATAGCGCAATCCACGAATGCAAGGCTTACCGTGACAGATTTCAGGATTAAGGGTAATTCGTTTCAGTAGCTCGTCTTGCATATTCATTCAACCTGGATATTTCTTTTAATGTATCTTGCGATCGCTCCCCACAATCTAAACATCACCGATCGATCGCCCTGCAACCACTCACCCTTCGATCGCATCCGATCGCACAAGCAATGACAGCCCTGACAATCGCATTGCATTCGATCGCATTGGCAATGTATCGAATCACATTCGTAATGCAGCGAGTCACCATTCGATCGCAAATCGTTTCATCTCGAATGTAGTGGGAGCGATCGATTAGCGGGGCGATCGACTTTTTTGAAACAGTCGTCGAATTCGTTGGAGGAAGTGGGTGAGAAGCGATCGGATTTGCTGCGCTAGTGTGGGTGAACGGTGGTGAATTGGAGTGGCGCGATCGGACTGCATTCGCTGCCGCAAAATTTCAAGATTTTGACGAAGAGTAGTTGTGTTGGGACGATCTACCCCTAAGCTTGCCTCTGCAATGCTCAATGCTTGCACATACAGCGGCTCTGCTTCGCTGTAGCGTCCTTGTGAATCGTAGAGGAATGCCAGATTGTTGAGGCTGGTTGCCACAGAGGGATGATTCTCACCCAGCAGTTGCCTGCGAAGGGCAAGCGCTTGCACATATAGCGGTTCTGCTTGGCCGTAGCGTCCTTGTGAGTCGTAGAGTCCTGCCAGATTGTTGAGGCTCGTTGCCACATGGGGATGTTCATTGCCAAAGCGCGACTGCGTTGCGCTCAAGCATTGCTGAAACCAAGGTTCTGCCAGCGGGTAAAGTCCTTGACCCTCGAAAAATCTTGCCAGTCCAACGAAAGCCCAAGGCAAGTCCTCATCGCTGAGGCAGTCTGTCATCGCTTCAGCGACCACTTCCAGGTGAGGCCGCACGAGGGCAAATGCAGCAATTAAATCGCGAGTTGGGGCTTGAGGCACTTGCCGCGCTACCCTTACCAACACATCGACAAACGCCTGCTGGTGTTGCGCGGGTCGCCCAACTGTTTGCCGCTGATGTCGAAGAAATTCCCGAATCAGTGGATGCAGCTTATAAACCCCTTCACCCACAGGCTGAATCAGAAACGCATTGTCTAGCTCAGTTGTCGGCTCAATCAGCGAATAATCTTCACCCCGCACTCGCTGCATCATCCATTCCACCAGATACCAGGGAATCTCAGCCAGCGCAAACCAACTTAGCAGCAGCGCCACCTCTTGCTCGCGGCAGGATCAAGAGCTTGCCACGTCAGGTCAAAGGCCGCTTTCAACGCCTCGCTGTGCCGTCATTTGATACTGCGGATCGCGCTCCAGTGCGTCCGCTTCAAGCTGCAACTGCTTCAGCATGGCCGCGATCGAAAGTGTCCGGCGTTTGGCAAGATATCGCCCCACCAGTTCCAACCCCAGCGGCAAATTGCCCAGCACCTCACAAAGCTGTGCAGCCGCCGCAGGTTCACGCTCCATCCGGCGATCGCCCTTGAGAATGCGCCCCAACAGTTCCAGCGCTTGCTCATCCGACAGCACTTCCAGCGGCAGTTCCTCAAAGCTCGTGTCGATCGATCGCAGCCGCGTCGTCATCACCACACAAAACTCCGCCTGCGTCGGCAAAAACGCCTGATACTCACTCAACTCCGTCACATCATCCAGAACCACCAGCACCTTCCCATCCGGCTGCCAGTTTTGCCAACACCACTGCACCTGCTCAGCCAGCGTCAACAGGTGATTGTTGCGCTTTTGCGGCACTTCCCGCCCCCAAAGCTCCATCATCTGCAACAGTTGCGCCGCCAAACTGCCTTCTCGCGCCCGCAGCCAGCAAATTCCACCCGGATAATCCGCGTCATGCCCCAGCGCATATTGCAGCGCCAGTTCAGTTTTGCCCACGCCGCCATCCCGCAATCACCGCCACCCGCTGATTTTCCTGAAGCGATCGATGCAGAATGGCAAGCTCATCGGTTCGCCCCACAAAATGCGGCGATCGACGATAGGGAATCGGATTGAATGCGATCAAACTTTGTCCGGTCGCGATCGGACGACTCTACTCAAGTCTTGTTGATGGTGATATTTCCCATGTAGTTTTCACCACCCTCATTCTTAATTTGATAGCCCGTGCTGCTGTCGTAATTGTTCTGCGTCATGGTGCTGTTGTCCTGAAGTTTGCCTGCATGAATCTCCTGCGCGATCGCCTGAACCTGACTAGCAAATTCTGGATCTTCATTCATCACATCTTGCAAATACACCGCCAGCCGATCGAAGTCGGATTTCGAGCCTTGTTCGATCGCCGTCAAAGCAGTTTCCGCCCTTGAATTGCCTCTAAACCTGCTCCAAATCTTTTGGCGCAACTCATCCATCTTGGCGATCGCTGCTTCTGTAAACTTTTCGCCTGCCTTGCCAACGCTGCTTTCTAAAAACTTGCTAAACGCCAACGCTGCGATCGCTGCTGCTGTTAGTTCCATAAATCACACGCCCATCTGGTATTGCCCTCAGTTCTAGCTCAGTTTGAGTGCATTTGCGGAGAGCGGCTAGGCTGAGGTCACGATCGATCGCAAAGCGCTCCCGGAACGGTATCGCGCCGATGCAAAAGTGGGATGCTCCCAACGACAGCGACTCAGGCGCACTCGCTTGGCATTTGGGCTGATGTCTACAAGTCTTGCCAGAAAAAAAAGCGATCGCTCTCAAGGGGCGATCGCTTCTTTCCGATTCATTTCAGTTTACGCACCACGACGCAGCGAGGCTTCGACTTGGCTAAATTCCTGCTCCAGACGAGTTTTCAGCTTTTGGGGAACGGGGCGATTCGGATAGGAGCTATAGTGTCCGGCCAGCGAATTGAGCGCGGTTCGCATCGTCGTGAATGACGAGAGCTTTGTCACCGAAGAATCGCGCTGATAGCGAGAGGCAAAATTGTTGATCAGTTCACGCGCTTCGGTTTGGGCTTCAGCTTTGTTGGGCGCGTCGATGGGCAAATCGATCGCCGTTCGCAGTGTGCCAATCAGTTCAAGCGTATCTTGGCTGTAGTTTCCGCTGAGGCCAGCCGGAGCATTGGAGCAGCCCATCACGCCGATCGACAACACCAGCGCCAGTGCGAGCGCCACAAACCGCGACAAAAATCTTTTCATACAACCTCGAAGGGTAAACAATATGCGCCATCAACGCAGCGGATCAAGCATCGCTGCTCATTTTATCTTGATTTGGAGGAGCGATCGATTCCTTCAGTCGATAGAATTTCGATCGGCAGAATTTCGATCGGCCTGACGACGTTCTTGCAGCTTCAGCAAAATCTCGGCGTGAACTTCGCGAGTAATCGGATAGAAGTACGCCAAGACAAGGCCAGCAATTAAAGTCAGCGTCGGCAGCGGCGCGATCACCAGTCGAATTGCCAGCAGTGCGGAATCCGGCTGAGTCGGCAGCGCTTCCCCCGGTGTCGCTTCGATGAATCCGGCTGCGCCGAGTGCTTGCCCGACCAGAAACAGCGCCAGAGCAAGGCCAATTTTTTGCAGCAGCACCATGAAGGCGTAGAAAATTCCTTCGCGTCGCTGTCCGGTTTGCAGTTCATCGAGTTCAATCACGTCCGGCAGCATCGACCAAGGAACGAGATAAGCCGTTGCGACGCCAACGCCCGCCAGACCCGCCAGCAGAAACAGCAGCGCATTTTGTCCCGGTTGCAGCAAAAATAATCCGGCTTGGGCAATAATCCACATCGCCATGCCCCAAAAGTAGACGACGCGCTTGCCTCGCCGCTTGCTGACGGCACTCCAGACGAACAGCATGACGATCGCCACGCCCTGCACAATCAGCGCAACCGCAAAGTACGAATCCAGCCCCATCCAGTTGACCGTGAAGTAGGGCAAAACCGTCGCGGTAAGCTGAAAGGCCAGCCACGAGCAGAGATAAATCCCGATTACATACAGAAACGGGCGATTGCTGAAGACGATTTTAAGCTGTTCAAAGAACGGAATATTCGTCTCCGAATCGCTGCTGTAGCGTTCTTTTGTGCCCCAAACGCACCAGTAGATCGGGAAGACAGACAAGACCGCGCAAACCGCCCCCAGTGCGAGATATTGCTGTGCCGAATCGGTGACGACCAGGGAAATGACCAGACCAAGAATTAGGGCGAGAATGCTGCCGCCGATCGAAAACGCAAACCGAAAGCTATTCAAGCTGGTTCGTTCGTGATAGTCCTGCGTCAGTTCCGGCGTCAGGGCGGTGTAGGGCAAATTCACAGCCGTAAACGCCGTGTTGAACAGAATCGAGATGACGACGTAGTACCAAAACAAAGCGGTTTGATTCGTGGCCGGATTGTCGCTGAAGCTGGGCACGAGCCACTGCAAGAAAAAGAAAATGCCAAACGGAATTGCGCCCACAATCATCCAGGAGTGTCGGCGACCCCAGCGCGACTGGGTGCGATCGCTCAAGAAGCCGACGATCGGATCGTTGATCGCGTCAAACACTTTGCCGATCGCCAAAATGCTGCCCGCCGTGCGCGGATCAAGTCCAGCCACGTTTGTGAAAAACACCATCAGCGAAAAGGTCAAGATCGTGACGGTGATTCCGGCTCCGGCATCGCCTGCACCATAAGCCAGCTTGGTACTGAGGCTCAGCTTTTCTGATTCTGGTGCGGCAGATGAATGGGTCATAGCGCGGCGCGAACCTAGTTAACAGTTGTATGATTCTCATCATTCCAGTAATTGCGATCGCCGTCATGCCAGATTTATACGTGTCTTGGACTGATTACCACCAAAAAATTGAGCAGTTAGCCATTCAGGTTTACGAATCCGGCTGGAACTTCAATCAAATTGTGTGTCTGGCGAAGGGCGGTTTGCGCGTCGGGGATGTGCTGTCGCGCCTGTTCGATCAGCCGCTGGCGATTTTGTCTACGGCATCTTATGGCGGCAAAAATAACCAAACGCGCGGCTCAATTACGTTTTCGCACGATTTGACCAAAACGACGGCAAATTTGGGCAGCCACATTCTGCTGGTGGATGATCTGGTGGATTCCGGCGTGACGCTGAAGCGGACTTTGCCCTGGCTCGATCGCAAATATGGGTTCTACATCGAAGAAGTGCGGACGGCGGTGATTTGGTACAAGGAGCGATCGATCATCGCCCCGGACTACTACGTGGACTACCTGACCGATAATCCTTGGATTCATCAGCCGTTTGAGCATTACGAACAGATGAGCGTTGCGGAACTTGCTGCCCAGTCGAAATCGGTGAGCGCCAGCTAGTCATCCAGCCGCAGCAGCTTTCGATAGAACGCCTGCGAAAAGTCGGCCAGATGCGCCCGCTTAAAGTTGATGACCACTTCGATCAGGAAATCTACAAACTCGAAGTTTGCCAGCGTTAGCTCATAGCTGAGTTCGGCGTTGCCATCAAACTGCATTCGGCAGCGCACTAAGTCAGCAGGCAGGGTCGAAACGTTCCAACTGGCGACAAACGGAATTGACTCACCGCCTTCAATTTTGCGAACGCCTTCCAAGCTGCCGCGCTGATAGAGGCTGATCGCGTAGGGCAATGCACCGCGCTTGTTGCCGCTGTAGTAGGGCGTGTAGACGTTGACATCTCGCGGATTAGCAGGCTGAAGTTGCTCGATCGACATAACTCAAATCTTCCTTTTTATGGCGCGGATTTGGCGATGTCAGGCCAGCGGAATTTCCCGTGACCTTGCTATACGGTGTAGCATTTCGCCCGTAGCTGAGTGTTCCCACTCTATCAAGAGTTGATCGCAGACAGCGCTGAATCTTTCAGGAAATTTCAGCTTAATCGGTGGCTTGTGGAGCTTAGCACTTCATGTCAACAGATGATGATATGAATGTGCCAATTTGCCATCGTTTTGGCAAATTTCTCAACCTCGAATCGCGTGATTGTGACCTAAGATCAAAACCTATAAAGCGAATCGCTTCTCCTGTCCTTTTTCCCAACCCATAAACCGCCGTGAGTCCAGAAACGCTGCTGAAAATGCCTGCTGCCTTTAGTCCGGCAGAGTTTGACGAGTATGTGATGCACACATACGCTCGCTTTCCGCTGACGCTCGATCGAGGTGAAGGCTGCCGCGTTTGGGACACAGACGGACGCGAATATCTCGATTTTGTCGCCGGAATTGCCACCTGCACGCTTGGTCATGCCCACCCGACGCTGATCGAAGCCGTCACCGCCCAAATTCAAAAGCTGCACCACGTCTCCAACCTGTACTACAACGAAGCACAGGGCAAACTGGCACAGTGGCTCGTCCAGCATTCGGCAGGCGATCGCGCTTTCTTCTGCAATTCCGGTGCAGAAGCGAATGAGGGCGCGATTAAACTGGCTCGCAAATACGCCCATACGGTGCGCGGCATCGACAATCCGATCGTGATCACCGCCAAAGCCAGCTTTCACGGTCGGACGCTGGCGACGATTACGGCAACCGGACAGCCGAAATATCAAAAGCACTTCAGTCCCCTCGTGCCGGGATTCTACTACGTTCCCTACAACGACATCGCCGCGCTGGAACTCGCGATCTCCTACCTCGACTACGAAAAACCGCAGGTCGCCGCGATCATGATGGAAGCCTTGCAGGGCGAGGGCGGCGTGGCTCCGGGCGATCGTGCCTACTTCCAGCGCATCCGCGAAATCTGTGACGCCAAAGGCATTTTGCTGATCATGGACGAAGTGCAGGTCGGCATGGGTCGGACAGGCCACCTGTGGGGCTACGAAGCGCTGGGCATTGAGCCGGACATCTTCACCTCAGCCAAAGGCTTGGGCGGCGGCATTCCGATCGGGGCGATGCTGTGCAAATCGTCCTGCGATGTCTTCGCCCCCGGAGATCACGCCAGCACGTTCGGCGGCAATCCGTTCGCCTGTGCGGTCGCGCTTGCAGTCTGCCAAACGCTCGATCGAGACCGCCTGCTGGAAAATGTGCAGGCCAGAGGCGAACAGTTGCGCCAAGGACTAGAAGCGATCGCGAAGCGCTCCCGGAACGGTATCGCCCCCAAATACCCCAACTTGATCGCTCAGGTGCGCGGCTGGGGCTTAATCAACGGTCTGGTCTTGAATGCAGAAAGTGAAATTAATTCGGCGGCGATCGTCCAAGCAGCAATGGCCGCAGGTTTACTTCTCGTTCCCGCTGGCCTAAAAGTCGTGCGCTTTGTGCCGCCGCTGATTGTGACGGAGGCCGAAATCGATCGCGCCATTGACGTGATCGATCGCGTCCTGGCCGAACTGTAACGGCGCGGCGATCGTTAAGAAGTGAATCGATCGAGGCTCGTCCACCCGGTCATCGACCCCGGCCTGAAGGCACGGGGCTTGCCCAGACCAATCCGGGCAACGTAAGCGACGACTAGGCCACAAGCCGAACAATCCCACAGACTTCCGGTTGCTTCTCTAGACCGGACTGACTCTAAGCCTGATTGGTTCAGGCGTTGCGTCAAGGCAAGACATGGTTTGTTCGGTGGCCGAAGAGACTTAAACAAAGCAATTTGGGTTACACCAATCATGCGAATTCCCGTTGTTTCACCTGACCATCAACCACTCATGCCCACCACGCCGCACGGGCAAGGAAGTGGCTCACATCCGGCAGACGCCGTCAAGCGCTGGAGCGATTGACGGCCAGTTCTATGTCCAACTCACAGTGGAGCCGTCCGGCTATGCCACACAGCCGATTGTGATTGGCATCGATCCAGGCAAGCTCTACAGTGGCATCGGCGTTCAGTCCGCCCAATTCACGCTCCATACGGCACATCTGGTTCTGCCCTTCCAGACGGTGCGTGACCGGATGGATGCCCGTCGATTAATGCGGCGCAGTCGGCGCGGACGGCGGATCAACCGCAAAGTGGCCTTCCACTTGCGCTCACATCGCCAAAAGCGCTTCAACAATCGGCGGCAGGGCAAGCTTGCACCGTCCATCCGAGCGAACCGCCAGCTAGAGCTTCGCATTGCCACTGAGCTTTGCAAGCTGTATCCTATCAGCGAGATTCGCTACGAATATGTGCGAGCCGACGTGGACTTAACGAGTGGTCGTAAAAAGGCGCGGTCGGGCAAAGGTTTCTCACCCGTAATGGTCGGGCAAAAGTGGATGCTCAAGCAGCTAGAGCAATTGGCTCCGGTCGTGACGGTGGAAGGCTATCAAACCGCCCAAGTCCGCACTCAGCTTGGTCTGGTCAAGGACAAGGCCAACAAGTCGAAGGCTGCGTTCAACACTCATGCGGTCGATGGTGTGGCGATTGCCTCTAGCCACTTCGTTGAGTACCGCCGCTATCACCGCCTGGGTGAGGATGGTGGTGATTGGGTGGGTGATGTTGCCATCACGCCTGCACCATTCTTTGTGATCCGCCGTCCACCGTATTCGCGTCGCCAGTTGCACCTGATGGTTCCGGCTAAAGGCGGAGTGCGGCGAAAGTATGGCGGCTTAACCACAAGGCACGGATTTCGCAAGGGTGATTTGGTCAACTCCCCCAAAGGAATTGGCTATATCTCTGGCGAAACGGAGCGGCAAGTGTCCGTGAGCGATGCCAACTGGAAGCGCTTGGGACAGATCGCCGCCTCGAAAGTCACGTTAATTCGGCGTTCCACCGGATTGATTGTGAGTTGCTAGTTCAATGTAAAGCCGCCCTTAAAGGGCGGGGTTTCCAACCCATTTTTCTGATGAGCCTCTTTTTAGTTTCCACCCAACACCCGACACCCAAATTGCAGCCAATCTCATCAAGCTTAGATATTAAGATTACGGAAAGTTTAGGGTTGACTTCGATAGACTAGAAATGAAAATTAATTCTTTAGGATCTTGTAACAACTATGACCGTCGATCGTCTGCGAACTGCTCAAGCAGGAACGCTGGACGCTTCCACGCTGAGACGGGTTTTTGAGAATCTTTCTGTGGAAAGCTGTCCGCACACCTACAACTTTCACATGCACACCGTCT
>JAAUTJ010000100.1 GCA_012031475.1 Leptolyngbyaceae cyanobacterium SM1_3_5
GAAATGTCGTAGCCTTCGATTCGGTGCGGCAGGTCAGGCAGATCGAGAAATTGAGCCAGATCGAGCATGGCGGCGTTGTTGCGATCGCTAAACTGGCGCGTCCGAGCCAATTCGTATTCCGCATTGCGCTCCACCATTTCGATCAGTTCCGCTTTCGTCTGACGCTGCGGCTCAAAGATCGACACCTTGCGGCCTTTGCGATCGCTCAAGAATTCGCTCAAAAATTCCTGCTGCGGAATTTCATGCTGGACAAGAATCTCGGCAGGAATCTCAACCGGATCGACCATCTGAAAATGTTCTTCCAAGACGCGCTGCAAAATTGCGCCCGGAGTGCCTGACTGGGCATCGGCCACAAAGCCCAAGCGTCCGACCAAGCGACCCGCCCGAATTTGGAAAAGTTGAATGCAGGCGTGTTGTTCGTCCGCAGCGAGGGCGATCGCATCTCGCGAAACCGTATCATCCGGCAGGGCAACTTTCTGATCGGCGCTGAGCGACTGCAAGCCGCGAATTTGATCGCGCAGTCGCGCCGCATACTCAAAGTTCAATTCTTCAGCCGCTTTCTCCATCTGCACCAGCAAAATATCTTCCAGTTCTTTCGTCCGTCCCTGAAAGATCATCGCCACGCGCTGCATGATCTTGCGATATTCTTCCACCTCGACCAAACCCTGACAGACGCCCATGCAGCGGCCAATGTCATAGTTCAAGCAGGCGCGGTCTTTGAACAGCGGTTGCGATCGCTGCTTGAGCGGAAAAATTCGCTTGACGAGCCGCAAGGTACTCCGCAGCGCATACACATCGACGTAGGGGCCATAGTACCGATCTTTTTCCTTGCCCGCCCGCCGATTGCGCGTGATGAAAATGCGCGGATATTCCTCGCTCCAGGTGATGCAAAGATACGGATATTTCTTGTCATCTTTCAGCAGCACATTGAAGTGGGGCTGATGCTGCTTAATCAGATTCGCTTCGAGGGCGAGCGCTTCCGCCTCGGTGTCGGTGACGATGAATTCGATTTCGACAATCTGCATCACCATCAGGGCAATGCGCGGATTGCGATCGTGATCGTCGCGAAAATACGATCGCACCCGCGATCGCAAGCTTTTCGATTTGCCGATGTACAAAATATTGTCGCTGGCATCGCGCATAAAGTAGACTCCCGGTTCTTGGGGAATCTCTTTGAGCCGCGCCTTGAGGCGATCGGGGTCTTTGACGAGCGTTAACGGCTTGGGGGATGTCGTCACGGGTGCAGAGGGGCGATCGATCTACTTCTAGAATACTGCGCTCCTCTTTCCCCCAGCGGGAGAATATCCGAATCGGCAAGGGTGAATTCACCGACGCTGGGAAGATTCTTCATGGGAAGATTCTTCAATTGAACAGGCATCTGGGTACATGAGCCGAAACTATGCGGCGATCGCCTGAAGAATGGACAGCGACAAGACCGATCGCTGAGTGGAAGTGGAACAAAACCTATCGATCGACTGAAAAAAAGCCAACCGCAGATAGACAACAGCAATCAGACAAATCTGCGACCCTAAAAATAACCTCACCAGAAGTATCGATCGCAAGTGCAATTATGTTAGGAAATCAGATTAAAACGGCGGCGCTGCTCGGCTTGCTCAGCGGGCTGATTGTATTAGTAAGCTACTACTTAATTGGCAACGAGTCCGGCTTGATTCTCGGCTTTGTGTTTGCCGCGCTGTCGAGCATCGGCTCGTGGTACTACTCGGATAAAGCGGCTTTGGCGGCTTATCGGGCACAACCGATCGATCGCGCTCAGGCTCCAGAAATTTATGACATGGTGGCGCGGCTGTGCGATCGTGCTGAGCTTCCGATGCCGAAAGTTTTTCTGGTTCCCACCAAATCGCCCAACGCCTTTGCAACCGGACGCGACCCCAATCATGCCGCAGTTGCCGTGACTGAGGGAATCATGGAACTACTCACGCCCGAAGAACTCGAAGGCGTTTTGGCTCACGAACTCACCCATGTCAAAAATCGCGATACGCTGACGCAAGCCGTAGCGGGAACGCTGGCCGGAGCCATCACCTATTTGGGACGAATTCTCAGCCTTGGTGCGCTGTATGGACCTGTCACCAATGACAACCGCCGAGGGGCAAATCCGGTTGGCCTGCTGTTCTTGATTGTGCTGGCTCCGCTGTCTGCCGCGCTGATTCAGTTTGCCATTTCCCGCACTCGCGAATTTGCCGCCGATCAAGGTTCCGCAGAAATTACGGGAAATCCCCTAGCGCTGGCGACTGCGCTGGAGAAGCTGGAGTCGATCGGGCAGCAAATCCCGATGAATGGCAATCCCTCAATGTCGCCGCTACTGATCATCAATCCGCTATCCGCTCAAGGACTGCAAACGCTGTTTCGTACCCATCCGCCAACCGCCGATCGCATCCGCCGCCTAATGGAACTGGCACAGCAGCGGCAGTTGGCAACGGCAAAAGCTTAACAGCCCCCTCATCCCCTACCCTCTTCTCCCTGGAGAGAAGGGGAACCAGAGTTCAAAGTCCCTCTCCTTTGGGGAGAGGGATTTAGGGTGAGGGCGGCTGTTTCTACACAGCAATAATTCTTTTGCTCTTTTTCAGGGATTTACCTCAACCTTCTTCCACTCGTCGTTTTCGGCCTTGTCGTACCTGTAGCGATTCTGCGGATCGCCGCGCAGTTCCAGATGATCGACAGAGGTGGGGTCGAGCAGCAGCAGACGAAAGTTAGACGGAGGCTCGATACCGTTCCGGGAGCGCTGCGCGATCGCATCCGGCGAATCGGGCGCAAAGTTCGCATCGGGCGATCGTTCTTCTCCAGAATGCGGCCACGCAAACTGAAGCCGCCCTGCATCGGAAAGCTTTTGCCAAACGATCGATCGCGCCTTGCAAAGCGTTTCGTTCGGTTCGTCAGCCGCAATTAAACTCAACACGCCCGCCAGCCGAAACTGCTCTCGCGTGTTGGGAAAGTACCAGCAGATTTCGCCGCAAGGCTGGTGCTGAATCTGGGCAATTTTTTCGCTGCGATCGTCGGTAATAAATTCAAGCTGATTGCTGTCGTCCAAAAAGCCGCGAAAGACGATCGTGCGGTTGGCAGGTCGGCCATCGGGTCGCACGGTGGCAAGCTGCAAATAGCGGGCATAGGCGAGCGATCGATTGCGGTGCAGGGCGCGGGCGAGGCTCGATCGCCAGGGAGCAAGGGACATGAAGAAATTTGCGAAACTGCTTTCATTTTGCCGAATGTCAAGATCAAAAAGGAGGAATTGTTGCTTCTGATAGAGGCCAGCCAGATTCCTTTTGGCTGAGTATGGATCTTTAACGGCTGAGCGTATATAGTGTTCAATCTAAACGGCAAAACGCTACATCTGTTTTTTCGCAAGCGAGACTGACCTATGGTTCGTGATCTTGAACGTACTCGATCGACCAGCCCGTTTCCGCCTTCCGCTCCAGCCGCAAATTCCGTCTTCTATCGCACCTACAGCCGCAGAGGTCTTAAAGACAAGAATCTGCGCGAAACCTGGGGCGAAGTGGGCGATCGCGTCCTCCAGGGACTCGTTGAACTCGGCAAGCTCACTGAGGAAGAAGTCCGCTTGATCGAGCGGATGCAGCACGAACTCAAAAGCTTAACGTCAGGTCGCTGGCTGTGGGTTGGCGGCACAACCTGGATTCGCAAGCCGGAAAACTATTCGGGCGCTTACAACTGCACCAGCACGAACGTCACGGACTGGCGATCGTTCGGTCTGATGATGGATCTCGCCATGATGGGCAGCGGCACAGGAGCCGTGATCGAACCGAAGTACATCTCTCAACTGCCTGCGATTCGCAATCGGCTCGAAGTCAACTTGTGCGGCGAGATTGGCACAACTCCGAAAGCGGAAAGGCGCGATCGCACATCGGTTAAAATCTCTGGCAACCAAGTTGAAATGATTGTCGGTGACAGTCGCCAAGGCTGGGTGTCGTCCTACCAAACACTGCTGGAACTGTCGAGCGACGATCGCTTCACGGATACGGTGCAGGTGGCGATCGATCTTTCGGATGTGCGACCCGCAGGCGAAGCGCTCTCCGGCTTTGGGGGTGTCGCCAATCCTGTGCGGCTACCGGGACTGTACGATCGCTGTGCGAACATTTTTGAATCGGGCGATCGATCGGCAACTCACTTCTGTGGAGTGCTGCCTGCTGATTGATGAGGCGGCTGTAACAATTGTGGCCGGAAACATTAGGCGCAGTGCTGGGATACGTCAAGGTGCAAGTGAAGATTTTGCCTTCAGTCAAGCCAAGGATAATCTCTGGCAGCAAGACGCTGAAGGCAATTGGCGGATCGACCCCGATCGCGACTCCCTCCGCATGGCAAACCACACTCGCGTTTTCCACCGCAAGCCGACGTTAGAAGAATGCACGGAGGCCGTTCGCAAGCAGTATTACTCTGGCGAGGGCGCGATTCAGTGGGCAGGAGAGGCGATCGCGCGATCGAACGCAGATTTGCTCAACACACCGGAACTTAAAACCGAATTTCTCAAAGCTTACAGTACTGGAAATGGTGAGACTTGGCTGCTAAAACATTGCCCTTCCCTAACACAAGACGAGCTTTCACATCGTCTCGGACGATACGGTTTGAACCCATGTGGGGAAATTATTGGCGAAAATTTCCACTGCAACTTATCTGAGATTCATTTGAATCAGCTTGACCCAAACGATCGCCAATCCCAAACCCACGCTTTCCGAGCGGGAGCCTTGTCGGTCGCCGTCCTGCTGCATCACCAATTTCAAGAGCCGCGCTATCAGTATTCACGGGAGCTAGACCCGATCGTGGGCGTTTCGTTCACGGGACTGTTTGACTTCTTTGTTCATGCCTTTGGCGTCGAATGGCTGCGCTGGTGGGAGCAAGGCCGATCGGATACGATGCAGGGCTTGGAATTCAAGCAAAAAGAGCAGGAATATCTGACTTTTTGGCGCGAAACGGTGCATCAGGCCGTTTGGGAGTATTGCGATCGCGAAGGACTCAAGCGCCCAACGCTGTACAACGGTGCAGCCAGCGGGCTGTCTCAGTCGTGAAGCTTTGCGGATCTTCGATTCTGGGCTGCTATATGCCGATGAGCTAATGGCTCCGGGCAGCGGCGAAAATGCGATCGATCTCACCCTGCGCCAGGGTGTTTCTGTCAAAACCGGAATCGCCAATGAGCCGCTGACGCTGATTAAAATCACGCTTGCCAACGGTCGATCGCTGCGGATGACGCCCAATCACCGCTTGTCCTGTCAGGGAGAGTGGATTTATGCGGCTGAAATGCTGCCAGGAATGCAGATTGATTTCAGCTTGGGCGAATATCGCAACCAGACCGAAGCATTGCTACAGCCACCCAACCCGATCGTGCAAGGGCTTGGTCGTCCCTGTACACCAGTTCGGACACCTGGCTTCATGAGTCCTGAATTGGGTTACTGGCTGGGCGCTTTGTTGGTGATGGCAGCATCAGCCCAAACAAACATCGCGTTCGCTTTACCAGTGCTGATTTCAAGATGCTCGATCGCCTCAGCTACATCAGCGATGATTTGTTTGGACTCAAGGGCACAGTTCATCCCGATTCCAGAGGTGGGCGATCGGAAATTGTGCTAGCGAGCCGTCCGCTGCTAGAGTGGCTGAAGCTGAATGGTTTGGATAAGAATGCTAAGAGCAAATTTCTCGATCGCATTCCGCAACGGCTCAGGCAATCCTCGCGCCACAGCATTCTTAGCTTCTTCTGCGGCTTGATCGATACGGATGGACATATTCGCGAAGCTGGAAGCGTTGTGATCAGCAGCGCTAGCGAAGCATTTCTGCGGAATTTGCAGCAGATTGGTGAAGCAGTCGGCCTTTGCTTCTCGATTCATCAAGAAGTGAAAGGTCAAAACTTGCAGGCGCAAAAGTCGATGTGGCATTTGTCGCTCAGCCGCATGACCTCTCAGGCCGATGCGATCGAATATCTCAACGCCAACAGTATCAAGGCACAAGATCGAGCGATCCCGCTGCCAAAACGTCAGTTCGCGTTCCATCCCTATCAAATCGCCGCAGTGGAATGGCAGGCTGAACCCGACTACAGCTATGACGTGGCGGTTGAAGGAGCCAACGATGATGACGCTTGGTACTGGCAAGGCGGCTTGAAGTCGCACAATACTAAATCGCTGCTGACTGGAGCTTCGGCAGGCTGGCATCCGCCCAAGGCGCAGCGCTTCATTCGCCGGATTACGTTCCGCAAAAACGATCCGGTTGCCTTGGCCTGCTTGGATTACGGCTATTCGATCGTGCCCTCACAGTCCGACAAAGACGAACAGGGCAACTTGCTGAATGACCCGTTTGATCCGCGCTGCACCGAATGGCTGGTCGAGATTCCCGTCGAAGTGTCTTGGGCGAGCTTGCCGGGAGCCGACGAAATTGCGATCGAACAGTTTTCCGCCCTCGCGCAAACCGACTTCTATATGCAGGTGCAAAAGCACTACACCACGCACAATACGAGCGCGACGATCGAACTGCGCGAAGACGAAATCGACGCGCTGGCCGAGCGGATTTATCGAGCGATCGATCAGGACGAAGGCTACATCAGTGCCGCTTTGTCTGGCTCGATTTGATGCGCCGTTTCCGCGCTTGCCGTTTGAGAAATCGGTCGAGCGACTTACGTTCGGCTTCAGCAGGAGGTGCGATCGCGTCAGCAAACGGATGATTTTACGCCGCACTTGCCCGCTATGATTCGGGTGAAACGGTGGTCGAGGGGCCTGCCGGATGCGACAGCGACAAGTGCATGATGCCGGAGAAGAAAGGCGACTAATTCGCTGAAGGGCGATCGATAGAAAAAGGGGGCGTACTGATTACGTCCCTTTCTTCTAGTATCCGGTTGCGGCTAAGTCGAGTGGTGGGCAATCGTGAATGCGCTGAATTTGCGTGGCGATCGAACCGTCTGAATACAGCGACAGTAAGCGGAATCCCGGTTTAAGTTCGTCAACCGTGAACTCGCGGCTTTGCGGCTTGAACTGCACACAGGTTGAAGGTGTTCCGAGATAGCGTACATTCTGCCGCTGCTGGTCAAACTCCTGATGAATGTGGCCGAACAGGACAACTTTCACCTGTGGATGGCGATCGATCACTGCGAGCAGCGTGTCAGCATTTTTCAGACTGATGTTGTCCATCCAGTCTGAGGCGATCGGCAGCGGCGGATGGTGCAGCGCAATCAGGGTTGGCTGTGAATTTGCCTCAAGCTGTGTTTCTAGCCAGATCAAAGTTGCGTCGCTCAGTTCGCCGTGTACGCAGTTAAGCGCGGCAGAATTGAGCAGCAAAAAGTTCCAGCCGCCTTGCACAAACTGCTTGTCGGCAGAAAACGGCGCGATCGCCAAATCGGGAATCGGCTGCACCAGTGCAAGCTGGTCGTGATTGCCAGCGAGCCAGTAGGTCGGCAGTCCAAGCGGGGCAATTAGCGATCGAAGCCGTTCATAGGAAGCAGATGTTTCATCTTGAGATAAATCTCCGGTCAGCAGCAGCAGATCCGGTTGCCGCTGTAGCTGCTTGATTTGCTGCAACACACTTTCGAGCGATCGCGCAGTGGACAACCCCAAAAGCGTCTGATTTCGATCGGCAAACAAATGAGTATCGGAAAGTTGGGCAACGACGAGCGGCGAAGTATTCATCATGGTTCGGTTCAAGTCAAGCAGTGACACTCAGCAGCCTACCGTAGGGAACGGTCAGCAGTTACGCTAGATTGAGGACGGAGATTTTATCAGAATATCGAGTCGAGCAGTTGGTTTAAAGCGATCGTACGCAGTTATTTATGTAATTTTTGTCACACAAATAAATCGTAACACTTGCTAGCAACGGTCGGGCTTGCAGAGAAAACCGCTGAAGCGATCGCTGGCAACGGGAATCAATTGCTGTCAGCCTGTAGTTATTCTGATTGCTATATTTTTTGGCTGGCCGCTTAGCTTGCGCTGGGGCGGATGTTCAGACTCTAAATGAAGCTGAAAGATGGCTCTTAACCGTTCAACGACAGCGATCGAATCCTTGATCTACTTCACGCAATGACTTGAATATCATCATAATTTAATTAATTTCTCAACCTTTTGCTTGTTACATCGATTGATTTGACTGGGCACTTTAGGACAGGGTAATTCACGTACAGTTTGCCTCCAGCCGTGTATGATTTGGCTTGAACATGGATGATTTCATGCAAAACACTTCTCGAATCAGCAAGAAAGTTTGCTTCATTGCTGGAGCCGGACATTCTGGCTCAACGCTGCTGGGATTTATTCTTGGCAGTCATTCTCAAGGGTTCTACTGTGGCGAAGCGGCAAAGACACGCTATCTTCAAGATGACAGTAAAAACTGATCAAACGAGTGTGTAAACTCTGCGGTGAAGACTGTCAAATTTGGGGCGATTTCCAGGTTTCTGAATCTCTTGATCTTTACGAGCAAGTCGCGCTGAAGGTCAACAAACCACTGGTGATTGACTCTTCTAAAAATGTCGATTGGATTCGTCAGCAGGTGCGATCGATCGAATCTACCAGCACCCAACCTTACCTGATTTTTCTGAGGCGAGATGGTCGTGCGGTAATTAATTCGCGCATTCGCAAATACCCCAAGAAGAATGCGAAAGATTTGATCGCGGACTGGTCTGAACAAATTCAGCTTACGAACGCTTTGTTTGATGCGTTTCCGCACAAGAAGCTGAAGGTGAGCTATGAGGAATTTGCGACAAATAGTGAGGCGATCGCTCGCCAAATCTGCGAGTTTCTGGAAGTTGAATATGAGCCGGAAATGCTGAACTATGGCACACATGAGCATCACGTTTTGGGCGGCAACAACGGTACTCAGTTTCTAGTCGCTCAGGCACAATCAGAGAAGCTGAAAAATCCATTTGTTCAGGTTCCAGAGCGCAGCAAATCTTTTTACCAAAACCTCAGTGGTATCAGTTTAGACTTACGTTGGAAGCAAGAACTCGACCCCTCTGTTGCCCGTTTGTTTGAAGAAATGGCAGGTCGAATCAATCAAGAACTCAAGTGGGAAGTGTGACGCAATATGAAAAAAATTGATCTGGTTTTTCGGACGGTTGGCGAAAGAACTTCGGACATCGCGCTGGATTTGGCGATCAAAAACATTCAGCCGAACAACGTTCACATTCTGGAAAACGTGAAGCCGTTTTCGGAAGCAGTCAATCAGATGCTCACAATTGAGTACGACTGTGATTTCGTCGTTTTCATGGATGCAGACTGTTTGATTATGGAAGATTTGCGGCCATTTTTGGAGCAGAACGAATATCCTTATGTCGATTGCTATGTGTTAGACAAGTTTCGCGGGCAGATTCATCAGGGCGTTCACATTACGCGCATTGATGTGGTGCGGGAAATGCAGCAGGTGGAAGTGCCGGAAAATGACATGAAGTATGTCTTGCGGCCTGAGTCAAGGTTGCGATCGATCGCCCTTTCCAAACTCAAAGCCGCCAAACATTTCAAGCATTTCCGCATTTTTCACGACCATTTCCAGTGGTATCGGGATGTGTTTGTCAAGTTTGGTTTGCGCGAACTGCGGAGCCGCACCCATCACACGAAAGTGCAACTGAAGTCGGCACAAAAATATTGGCAGACGCAGCAGGCGACCCCGATTACGAAGTGGCTCGCTATGCAGTTGAACATACAAAAGCCGCCGTTTCTCAAGAGGCGACTCCGGCTGAAGTGGCAGCTTATATTGCTCGACTGCCGGAAGTTGCTGCGATCGAAGTTCCCAAACTGAACTTGCCCGCTCAAGCTCCGCTGACGGTTGAAGAAGTCGATCGAAAAGCCGAAAAACAGTGGAACTGGCAGCTTCATCGCACCGCGCCTGCTGTCGTTCAAAATGGCCGGAAAGTGTTTGGAATTGGCCTGAGCCGGACGGGAACGAAAAGTTTGACGAGTGCTTTGTACGCTTTGGGCGTGAATGCGGTTCACTATCCCGACGATGAAACAACGCTGCGCGAATTGGCGGCAGGCAACCACAATTTTGCGCTATTGCAAAAGTATGACGGCATCACGGATATTACCGTTTCGGCGTTTTATCCACAGCTTGACAAGCTGTTTCCCGACAGCAAATTTATTCTGACTGTCCGCGACAAAGAAGCTTGGCTGAAGTCAATGGAGCAGCACTGGAACGGCAGACCCGCCTTTACGGATGCGGATGAAAATGGCTTCGCAAAAGAAACTCATATGCAGATTCGGCGGTTGCTGCGGGCGGCGGTGTATGGCTGCTATGAATTTAATCGCGATCGCATGTCCTACGTCTTCGATCAGCACATTAAAAACGTGACGGAATATTTCAAAGACCGCCCCGATTCGCTGCTGGTTCTCGATATTTGCGGCGGCGAAGGTTGGGAAGAACTTTGCGCGTTCTTGGGTACTCCCTCGATCGATCAGCCGTTTCCCTATACGAAAAAGCAGTCTGCGCTGGCTGCATTGGTGGGTTAAATCAACCAAAAAGGCAGAAGGAAAAATTGCTCCTTCTGTCTTTCTTTTTTGACTCCACGCCATCAGATCTGCGCTCTAGTGAAGCCGAACGTCGAACGATCGATCGCTCAATACAAACGATCGCTCAATACAAACGATCGCTCAATACAAACAGGACAGCGGCAGAAGCCGTGAAATCAATTTCCGGCTTAGGTCAGTTTCAACTGAGATCTTGCACCTGTGGCATGACCCGCCCTGAATTAAAATCACTCGCTTTTCTCAACTTGACACCATTGGGGTTAGGGGTTGGGAACTCGATCGATCGCTCTGCTAGAAAACTGGCACGGAACCGCTTACACTGACTGGCAAGCGGGCAAGGCATGAAGCAATGCGGGGTGCGGAAGTTCAACGCTCCCGCCCCAACCCCTGAC
>JAAUTJ010000101.1 GCA_012031475.1 Leptolyngbyaceae cyanobacterium SM1_3_5
TCCCGCACTTCCAGCTTCGTGATGCCGACTTCGGCAAGGGGCGATCGCGCTCCGCGTTCTTTGGCCGCCTGAATGCCCGGACGATAATCGGATAAATCGATCGGCGTTGACGCCATCAACCACGTAGGGATAGCCGCGATCGATCGCGATCGGCTTCAACGTATCGTGCAGTTCGCTTTTGCAGAAATAGCAGCGGTTAATCGGATTCGCGCTGTAGTTGGGATTGTCAAGTTCGTGCGTCTTGACCACTTCATGGGCGATCCCAATCTCTGCCGCTTGAATGCGGGCATCTTCCAAATCTTCCGGCAGCAGCGAGGCAGAATTCGCCGTTACTGCCAAAGCGCGATCGCCCAGCACGTCATACGCAACTTTGGCGGCCAAGGTACTGTCAATGCCGCCCGAATAGGCAATCAGAGCGCGATCCATTTCCCTAAACAGCGATCGCAACTGTTCCAGCTTTCCCAACAGCGTCATTGATTCAACTCCAATCAAAAATTCTGGACTCGCCGTGAGCAAACCCAGACCTTACCGATCTAGCGTAGCAATTACGCAGGTTGAAAATGACGGACGATCGCCTGCAAGCCCAGCAAATAGCTGTTCACACCGAAGCCGCTGATCTGCCCGATCGCGACTGGAGCAATAAAAGAATGGTGGCGAAAGGATTCGCGCTGATAGACGTTGCTGAGATGAACTTCGACAGTCGGAATCTTTACAGCCGCGATCGCATCGCGGATGGCAACGCTTGTGTGCGTGTACGCGCCCGGATTGATCACAATGCCGTCCTGCTGATCGATCGCGCCATGAATCGCGTCAATAATCGCGCCTTCGTGGTTCGATTGCAGCGCTGTTAGCTTTACCTGAAGGCGATCGGCTTCCTGCTCAAGCAGCGCGTTGACATCGCTGAGCGTGGCAGTACCGTAGACACCCGGTTCGCGCTGACCTAGCAGGTTGAGATTGGGGCCGTGTAGAACGAGAATGCGAAGCAACGATCGTTATCTGCGACGTTGGCGATCGTTCACCGGAATGGGAATTGGCTCTGGCTCCGGTTGCGATTCGGGACCAAGCAGCGCATCAATGAGTTGCTGCGCCCATTCTCTTAGCTTTTCCAGTACCTTTTTCGATGTAGTCCATCAATCAGCTAGCTCCTTTTTTATAGACTAGACCAGCAGCGTGACCAAATTCCAATCAGATCTCACGTCAGATTTCACGTTAGATTTCAATGGTGCTGAAGCGCCTAGCCTAAAAACGTCAACAACTGTCGCTTATCTGATCATAACCAATCATCGAAAATGATCAAGGGAACTTCATCCTCCTAGAGGAGTCGTTCACGGGTTAAAAAGCTGGCGACGCAGCAAATCGAGAGCAGTACAAACGCTGAGACGGCGGATGAGGGCGCGAGTCGTGATGCGAACTGAACAAGCAGCGCACACTCGTGACTTGCTCTTCACCTGCCAGCCCAAGGTAGACGAGGCCAACGGGCTTAGTGGACGTTCCGCCATCGGGTCCGGCGATCCCCGTAATGCTGATGCCCCAAGTGGTTTCGAGGCGATCGCGCACTCCTGCCGCCATCTGCTGCGCCACCCGATCGCTGACGGCTCCATCCTGCATCAGCGCGTTAGGATCAACGCCCAAAAGCGACTGCTTGACCTCGTTGCTGTAGGAAATCACGCCGCCTGCAAAATAGCTGGAACTGCCTGCGATCGCCGTCAGCGCTTCGCCCAAACCGCCGCCCGTGCAGGATCCGCCACGCTCACGGTTTCCTGTCGCTGTTTGAGCAGATCCGCAACAACGCCAGCTAGCGTGTCGTCATCTGAGCCAAAATAGTCGGCTCCGGCGATTTGGCGCAGTTGGGTAGCGATCGGGTCGATCGCTTGTTCAGCCTCCTCTGCCGTTGCCGCTTTTGCTGTGACGCGCAGCCGCACTTCACCCTGAGCGGCATAGGGTGCAACGGTCGGATTGTCAAGATTAAGAAATTCTGTAACTTTGTCCGCGAGGCCAGATTCAGAGATTCCCCAGAATCGTAAAGTACGGCTGAGGATGATGGTTTGCCCCCAGCCTTGCTGCCGCAGAAATGGAATTGCGGTTTCCTGCCACATTCGCCGCATTTCGCTGGGAACGCCGGGAAAGGTGAGGAGTGTGAGGTTCGATCGCGGTTGCCAAATCAATCCGGGAGCCGTGCCGCTGGGATTCGGCAGGATGGATGCACCTTCGGGTAAGAGCGCCTGTTTGCGGTTGCTGGCCGTGAGTTCGCGGCCACGCTGAGTGTATTTGCGATCGAGATCCTCCAAAACTTCCGATCGCTCCACCAAGGAAGCTTGAAAGAAAGTGGCAATTGCCTCAGTTGTTAAGTCGTCAGACGTTGGACCTAAGCCGCCTGTAAAGATGAGGAGTGTGGAGCGATCGCAGGCTGTGGCGATTGCCTGATGGATGCGATCGAGATTGTCGCCAACGACGGTTTGGAAAAAGTGGGGAATGCCCAGTTCGGCAAGCTGCTGAGCGAGAAATTGGGCGTTGCTGTTGAGAATTTCGCCCAGGAGTAGTTCAGTGCCGACACAGATGATTTCGGCGCTAGGAGCGGGCATGACGCATCACTTTCCAACTGGTGTAGCTCAGCAAGGCGGTGGCGGCGATCGCATACACTAGCCCGCTGGGAATGCCGGAAAAGGCGAGGGCAAGCGTTCCCACCCAAAGCGTCAGCGAGTAGATGAAGAGAACCGTGAGCCGATGCGAGAGGCCAGCCTGCAAAAGGCGATGGTGGAGGTGACGTTTATCGGCCACAAAGGGCGATTTGCCGCTGCGGAGGCGATCGAGAATGACGGCTGACATATCGAGAATCGGAACCGCCAAAATCAAGTACGGCAGCAAAACGGCCACTGTTGTCACGCTTTTGACCAGTCCGACCACGCCAACTCCGGCTAAGGTGAAGCCCATGAAATATGCGCCGCCATCGCCCATGAAAATCTGAGCCGGATTGAAGTTATAGCGCAAAAATCCTAATGCTCCCCCAGCAAGCGCGGCGGCAATCAAAGCGGCGGCGGGCTGATTCATGAATAGGCAAACGATCAGCATGACGACAGCGGCGATTCCCGATACGCCCGCTGCCAGTCCGTCGAGTCCGTCGATCCAGTTGATCGCGTTTGCCATGCCGACCAGCCAAACGATCGTGACGGGCAGGCTGATCCAGACGGGCAGTTGAACCAACCCGTGAAACGGAATCGTGAGAAAGCTGATTTGAACGCCGACCCACCACGCGCCCGATGCAACTGCGGATTGCAGCAGGAGACGAGCGATCGCAGGCAGGCTAAACAAATCGTCGGCCAAGCCAATCAGGAAGAAAGCCAAACCGCCGATCGTCACGCCCCAAATTTGATATTCCTTTTCGGGTGGCAGAAAGCCAAAACCGCCGAGATTCCAAACCGCCAGCAGGGCGATCAGCGTTCCCAGAAAGATCGAGACGCCGCCCAAGCGCACCATTGGACGCTGGTGCATCTTGCGAGCGTTGGGCAAATCAACTCGTCCGCTTTTGAGGCCAATTTCTTTGATGGTCGGGGTGCTGACGAGAACAACGATCGCCGCAACGGAAAACGCAGCCAGGTGATATAGCTGGTAGGGCATCAGAACTCAAGTGGCAAGGTGGATTTAGTTTCAGCCAAAGTCTACCTGAATGATCGCACTAACGCTAGAGCTTAACGAAATTTAATTCTTATCATCAGAGATTCAGAATTCTTCGATCGCTTCCCGCCCCAGACTGCTTTCATTGACATAGTGCTTGCTTCGATCGCAAATCACATTGATCCGGAGAACGATCGCAATCAATTTGCAAAGACAATTTGCAAAGAAAAATCCGACCGATTCTGCGAGATCGATCGGATTTCAAGCAAGTGAATTGCACTACACCAGTGCAGGCGTTCCGACGCTCAGGTGCGGATAGAGCGGGAAGCGATCGCACAGGTTCGCCACGCGCTGACGGCACTGCTGCGCGATCGATTCGTCTTCGGGGTTAAGCAGGCGATCGGCGATGATGTTGCCAATTTCGCGAAACTCAGTTGTGCCCATGCCGCGAGTCGTCATCGCCGGAGAACCCAAGCGCAAGCCGCTCGTCACAAACGGCGATTCAGGATCGAAGGGAACCGTATTTTTGTTGGCGGTGATGTTGACGGCGCTCACCAACTGGTCAGCTAGCTTTCCGGTCATGGGAATCGATCGCAAATCCACCAGCATGACGTGATTATCCGTTCCGCCCGACACAATTTTGAGATCGCGCGCTTGAAGCTGAGCGGCGAGCGTTTGGGCATTCTTCACGACTTGACCGGAGTAGGCTTTGAATTCCGGCTGAAGCGCTTCCCCAAAGGCAACGGCTTTCGCGGCGATCACGTGTTCCAATGGTCCGCCTTGTGTCCCCGGAAAGACGGCCTTATCAAACTTTTTGCCCAGTTCCGCATCGCGAGTCAAAATCAGGCCGCCTCTGGGACCGCGCAAAGTTTTGTGCGTTGTTGTCGTCACCACGTCACAGTAGGGAATTGGGCTGGGGTGATGTCCCGTTGCCACGAGTCCGGCGATGTGGGCGATGTCGGCCATCAGGATCGCGCCGCACTCGTCCGCGATCGCCCGGAACTGGTCAAACCGAATCACGCGGGAATAAGCCGAGTAACCGCAGATGAGCAGCTTGGGCGCACCTGAAGGGCGAGGTCGCGAATCTGGTCATAGTCAAGCTGCTCGGTTTCCTGGCTGACTCCGTAGTGGCTGACCTCAAACCATTTGCCCGAAAGATTCACGGGCGAGCCGTGCGTCAAGTGGCCGCCATGCGACAGATCCATGCCCATAATTTTGTCGCCCGGTTGCAGCAAAGCCAGAAAGACAGCGGCGTTTGCCTGTGCGCCGGAATGCGGCTGCACGTTGGCGTGGGCAGCGCCAAACAGTTCTTTGGCACGATCGATCGCAATTTGCTCAACGCGATCGACAAATTCGCAGCCGCCGTAGTAGCGCTTTTGCGGCAAACCTTCGGCGTATTTGTTCGTTAATACGGAACCTTGAGCAGCCAGCACAGCCGCAGAAGTAAAGTTTTCGCTGGCAATCAGTTCGAGGTGATCGCGCTGCCGCTGAAGCTCTTGGTCGATCAACGCTGCGATCGCCGGATCGCGCTTCGCCAAAATTTCTGAATTGGTTTCGCTCACAAATCATCCTCAAGAAAATCACAACTTAAAACAAGCAGCAACATTACGGTGCAAACAGCCTTGCTATCCAAACAGCCTTGCTATCCAAACAGCACTCTTGGATTATCGATCATAGCGCTGATCAATTCCACGCTGTTTCGGCACTTGCAGCAGTAGCGCTACTGTTCAAACTAAACCGCTCCGATCCGGCAGCAGGCTCCAAAGATTGGCAGTTCGTTTTGATTCGAGTAGAATCTTGTGGCGTGAATCTTCTGAGGTGGGTGCGATCGATCGTACCTGCGCTCACGAGTTTTCGTGTGGATAAATTCCCGTAACTTCATTCTTGGAGAACAACAATGGACGGTGGAAATACATTTCGACGAGCCAAATTCCTGGGTACTGCAATTCTTGGAAACGGCAATTCAGCGAGGATTGACATAGCAGACACGTTTGAGGGAAGAGAGCGAGCAGAGTGGTATCGATTTCGGATTCAGGGCAGGCCATCCTCTGCGCTCAAACCAATTTTACATTTGCAGGAAGCGAGTTTGCTCGGCAAATGGAGGTGTTTCAAGCAGCCGGAAATCGACCTGGGAAGCGAATCGTTCGCTTGGACACCATCAATAACCAAGTGCAGCGATCGCTCTCTGCGGGAACTTTCTTCGTCAAGATTACCGGAACCGCTTCGTCAGGTCTCGGTGGATCTGCCAGCTTTGCTGGGTTGATCAGCCTGTTTAGTTAAAGGTTGATTGTCTCGATCGCGCTATTGAAAACAAGCTTCAGCTTTCGACTTCATTAAATGGCGAATTCAGATGGGGGAAGAGCAGGTAGGGAAATCTATCTGCTCTCTTCTTTAACCTCAAGAAATGGCAAATAAATTAAGTAGACCGCTAGCAAAATTCCGTTAAGAGTGCTGTCGAAACTACAGCACGGCAAAAGGAGAGCGGCTAGACTGTTGAATACAAAGGGCTTCAAAGCATTAGAGCGACGTGAAGTGAATCGATCGCGGGAGGTGCTTAATGCTGGTAATTTTGATGGAAAACCAAATATTACAGCCTGAACAAGTCTGTCAAAGCTGCTTAATGGCAGACTTGAGCGGACAGCCGCGCTGGAATCAAGGACAGTTGCGCTGTGGTCGCGCCCTTGCCAAATTGGGCGATCGCCTGCCCGATCAGTTTGAGTGTCAGATGGGCTTTCGGGTCGCCAACATCGAGTGAAATTCGCTCGCTTGAGCAATTACGCTATCCTAGAAACTTGGTGGCGATCGCTGCCTAGACTCGCTAAAAGGAGATTTTAGAAATGACTTGGCGCGGTTCTTCGACTCCGCTCGATCGAGTGTATGCTTCGCTGCCTTATTTGCTGCCGCTTGTCACTTCACTGGGATTTAGTGCAGCTTTCTTTGCTCAGTTTCCGGCCTTGCAAGTACTCTTTATCCCGCTTGCGCCGCTGCTGATTGTCTACAGCTTTCCGTTTGCCAGCCTGATCATCTTCTTTGCACTGTTCATGCTCGTCGTGCGAAACGATCGCATTCCGCACTTCATCCGCTTCAATACGATGCAGGCTATTTTGCTTGATATCGTATTATTTCTGTGCAGCTTGATTATCAACATGGCGCTGGCTCCAGCATTGGGCGCGAACGGTGACTTGCTGCTCGATACGCTGAACAACGTTGTGTTTTTGGGGACGCTCGTCGCGGTAATTTACTCGGTTGTGCAAACCGCGATGGGACGCTACGCCGACATCCCAACCCTTTCAGAAGCGGTTTATATGCAGTTGCCGCGCTAGCGATCTAGATCAGGGCGGCGACAGGGCGAGGTGCAACCGAGTTTTCGAGTGAGCCGATCCCTTCGATCTCGATGCGGACGCGATCGCCCGTCTGCATTTCTCCCACGCCTTCGGGCGTTCCGGTCAAAACGACATCTCCAGGCAATAGCGTTATCGCCTGACTGATGTAGGAAACAAGACCTTCGGGCGAAAAGTTCATTTCGTTCACAAACGCAGACTGGACGAGGCGATCGTTCAAAAAGTTTGCAGCTTTGCACCTGGATTCAGTTCGCGCACAATCCAAGGTCCTAAGGGACAAAAGGTGTCGAAGCCTTTGGCGCGTGTCCACTGTCCATCCGACTTTTGCAGATCGCGGGCGGTGACATCGTTGGCGATCGTATATCCCCAAATTTTGGACTGCGCCTGTTTGGGCGTACAGTCCACGCAGCGATCGCCAATCACTAAAGCCAGTTCGCCTTCATAGTCAACCCGCTGCGACTGCGGCGGATAGTGAATCTGGGCATCTGGTGCGATCACAGTCGTCGAAGGCTTCATAAACAGCAGCGGCTCTTTCGGCATTTCGCCGCCCATTTCGATCGCATGTTTCAAATAATTTTTGCCGATCGCAATAATTTTGGACGGGGCGCAGGGCGCAAGTAGATGGTAGCTGTCGGGCGCGATCGTTTGCTCGGTGGGCTGTCCGGCTAGCCAAGGGGGAGCATCTAAAACTTGCACCTGGCGATCGAGCAGCAGCAAGCCATAGAAAAGCTGGCCTGACGTAGTTTGAATGCGGACATAGCGCTGTGCCATAAGCCAATTGCCTTAAACCTGGTATATGATTGTAATTCCTTGTCTTTTCTGAGCGATCGATCTTCAGGCTTTTAGCGTTTGTGTTAACCGCATTTGCATGAGCCAAAGCGAGTCCGTTCCGGCAGCGCTAAAGCGAGTCCGTTCCGGCAGCGCTAAAGCGATCGTGCCATGAAAGACCATTTTGTCCACAAGGAGATTCTTGTCATGGGTTTTATTTACGAAACGATGTACATCCTTCGCACCGATTTGGGCGAAGAGGCGACTGATGCAGCGATCGCTCGCTATCAAGCGCTGTTGACCGAGCAAGGTGCAGAAGAAATTGAAACGCAGCACCGAGGCAAGCGTCGCCTTGCGTATGAAATCAAGCGGCAGCGCGAAGGCGTCTACATTCAGATGAACTACAAAGCACCGGGAACTGCCGTTGCCGTGCTGGAGCGATCGATGCGCTTGAGTGAAGACGTGCTGCGCTATTTGACCGTGAAGCAGGAAGTGGAAGCGGCGGAAGCGGTCGAAGCGGTCGGTTAAGCGATCGCCAAACCGTCGGCTCGATCGCAAGATCCGGCCTCGAAAATCGACTGAGATAACGTTAGGCTGGAGGTAATTTCACTTCCAGCTTTTGTCATTTTTCTGAAGGGAACGGGGTTTATGAAACTCTCTAGGAAGAATCTCGATCAGCGCCTTAACCACCTGTATGACGTGATCATCGTCGGCGGTGGCATGGGCGGCTTGTCAGCAGCGATCTATCTTCAGCGCTATCGGTTGTCCTGCCTGGTGATTGAGAAGGGCAAGGGGCGATCGTTCTGGATGCAAGATGTCCGCAACTTCCTTGGACAAGATCCGCATACGCCCGGTCGCGACGTACTGAACCAGGGGCAAGATCATTTTCTGTCACTGGGCGGTGATCATCTGCGCGGCTTTGTCGAAAGCGTGGAAGAAACTGAAGACGATACGTTTGCCGTGAATGTGAAGGTCGGTAAGCAGGACGTGACGGGCGTGACGTTTCGATCGAAATATCTGATCGCAGCCAGCGGCGTGATCGACAATTTGCCGCAGCTAGACGACATGCAAAACGTCTTTGACTACGCGGGCTATAACCTGCATGTCTGCATGATCTGCGACGGTTGGGAAATGGCCGACCTGAAGTGCGGCCTGTTTGTCAATACGGAAAATGCGATTAATACGGCTTTTGTTCTTAACTGGTTCACGCCCTACATCACCGTGTTCACGCACGGACTTTGCGAAGTTGGGGCAGAAATGCGCGGCAAGCTGAAAGAATATGGCTTTCCCCTTGTGGAAACGCCGATCGCCCGATTTTTGGGTGAAAAGCACACGATGACGGGTGTGGAACTCGCAGACGGTTCACAAATTGAACTGGAAACCGGACTGGTTTCGATGGGGTCGCAATACCACAACGGCTATCTCAAAGGGCTGGATTTGACCTGGAAAGGCGAGAATTTGGTAACGGATTCGATGTGCCGCACCTCACACGATCGCATTTTTGCCGTCGGAGATTTAAAAGAAGGAATAAATCAGGTGTCAATTGCCGTTGCAGATGGTACATTAGCTGCTACCGCTATCTGGCGCGAAATTCGTCGGGCATCTCCGCCGCGCCGCTGGCAAGAAAACATCGTCGAGCCGATCGGAGCCGTACTGTGAACCAGCCTGTGAATTCAAATCTAGCCGGAACTGCAAACGGAAGTGTCGCGACTGCGCGACGAACTGGAAATGCGCGATCAGCTTGTGCAGCAGCTATCGCAAGAACTGTTTCGACTGGTGAAGGGCAATACGGGCTTTATGCCCAGCCCCCAAGTCTCTGAGCGGCACATGGGCGAGATGCGATCGCTGCGTGAACAGCTTCAGGGCGTCGAGCAGCAGGTGATGTTCTACCAAGAGCAAATTGCCGCTCGCGATGGAGAAATCTATCAGTTGCGCCAGTCGGTTCAAGAGTTGACGGATCGATCGCGAATGCTGGAACAGGTCGTGCAGGAACTCCCGCAGATCTACAAGAAGAAATTCACCGAGCGGCTCGCCCCCGTCAAGGAAAAAATGGCGCTGATCCAGCGGGAAAATCGCCAGCTTCAGGCCGAACTGCAAAGCGTCAGCTATCGACTGGCTGTCCGCACCAAGCGCACGACGCACATCGATTTGCCCAGCTTCCCGCGCATGGGAGCAAACGCCATTCCCACTTTTGGCGATATCTAAGTGAAGTCCGTTCTGATTCTTGCCAATGGCGAAGCTTGGCAGCAGGCGGCGATCGCAGCTTTGCGTCAGGCGATCGAGGCAGATGGCGGAGCGATCGCTGAATCTGCCTCGATCGCCGATATTTTCTGTCCTCTGACGCTCGATCTGCCAGAATCCGCTCAGTCTGATCAAGCCGTCTTTCAAGCCTGCCGCGATTTGGACGGACTGCGCGATCGCGTCCAGAAACTTGGCTACGAAATCGGGTCAGGTTCGCACTGGCTCCCGATCGTTCACACTGCTAAAGGCACACTGTACGGCGAAGTGGTTACAGCGGCAGGAGACGGCTACCAGCAGCCTTTGCACCTGAGCGATCGCCTCCGTCAGCCGCTCTACGCGCTGGGTCAAATCCTGATGCGCGAATTGGCTGCACCTCCCGCCGTCTACCTGCTTCAGTTCGGCATTGCGGAAAATGACGTGGTGTTCGATCGCCTTTGGCCGTTTCCCGCCGCCCCAGCCGTTGCCAGCATTGGCGTTCAGCTTCCGAATTTATATGAATGTCACTGGCGCTGCTTGTCAGGGCGGGCGATCGTGGACTTGGCGATCGCAGGCACAGCGGCCTTTCGGCTAGGTTGAGCAGTGGCTACTATCCTTTGCATCCTCACCAAGATCTTTCGTCTGCCCACTCCAACGTGTTGCTAGACCAGGCTTTCGCGACAGGGTTATAACTTCTCTTCCACTTTCAGCTTGTTGTTTTTGCAAATCAGCAAAGATGGCCTTCAAGTCATGATTGAATGAACGAGAGTACTCTTCACGAATTCTATGGATCTCTTCTACAATCTCGTCTTGAAACATAATTAATCTCCAAGAAGTTCATAGGGT
>JAAUTJ010000102.1 GCA_012031475.1 Leptolyngbyaceae cyanobacterium SM1_3_5
CCAATCCTCACATCGTCGGGTGCGATCGCCACTCATTCCGAATCGCCAGCCCAGTTTTCGCAATTGCAGAACTGATCCGCCGTTATCGATCGCCCACCGTGCCGCCAATTGCGGAATCCGGCGATATTGTCGGGGTGAATTTGCAGGCGATCGCGCAGATTGCCGCCCTCGCCGCTCAAGCCGATGCTGCTTTCATTTTGGCAATGACGCCATTGCGCCGCGAACTAGAAGGCAGTCGCGACTATGAAATGCAGGCACGGCAACGGCTACAAGATCTGACCGCTCAGCAACAAATTTTCTATGTTGATTTGCTCGATCGCTTCCAAACCGCACTGCATCCCGCCACGCTATATTACGACTCGATCCACCTAAGCAGGGCGGGCAATCAGCTTGTCAGTCAGGTTTTGAAAGGGGCGATCGAAGCGCATTTATGATGGGGTGTCGGGTGTCGGGTGTCGGGTGGCGACGGCGAACCGATCGCGTGACAGGGGGCGATAATGGTTGGAGCGATCGGCCTGTTTTGCGTGGCTGGGTCTACTGCAATCTCTTGGTGATGATGTATCTCGGCATTGACTTTGGCACGTCCGGCAGTCGCGCCGTTGTGATTGACGCTGACCAAGCGATTCAAGCCGTCGGCAGTGTGGCGATCGACCAGCCGACGAACTGGCAGCTTTGGCGATCGAGTTTGTTTGCTTTGATTGAGCAAATTCCCGCGACGCTGCGGCAGCAGGTAGAGGCGATCGCGATTAACGGCACGTCTTCCACCGTTTTGATCTGTGACGAAACGGGCGAACCGCTGGCCGAACCGTTGCTCTACAGCGATGCGCGAGGTGCGGCAGTTTTGGAGCATGTTCGATCGATCGCGCCTGCCGATCACACCGTTGTGAGTGCGACTTCTAGCTTGGCGAAACTGCTGTGGTGGCTGCACGAAGGGGCGATCGCTCCTCCCGCCTATTTTCTGCATCAGGCCGACTGGCTGAGCTTTTGTCTACACGGCCAATTGGGGATCAGCGACTACCACAACGCACTGAAGCTCGGCTATGACGTGGCCGAACTGCGCTATCCCAACTGGATGCCGGATTTGCCGATTCTGCCTCAAGTGGTTGCACCCGGAACGCCGATTGCGCCCGTCCTGCCAGATTTGTGCGATCGCTTTGGCTTCCCGCCCAACTGCCAAGTTTGCGCCGGAACAACCGACAGCATTGCCGCTTTCCTTGCCAGCGGAGCGCAATTTCCAGGTGAAGCCGTCACCTCGTTGGGTTCCACTTTGGTACTGAAGCTGCTGAGCAAGACGCGAGTGGACAACGCCCGCTACGGCATCTACAGCCATCGTTACGGCGATCGATGGCTGGTCGGCGGCGCGTCGAATACCGGGGGAGCCGTGCTGCGGCAGTTTTTCACCGATGCCGAACTCGATCGCCTCAGTGCCCAAATCGCGATCGATCCGCCCAGCCCGCTCGACTACTATCCTTTGCTGCAACCGGGCGATCGCTTTCCAATCAACGACCCCAACCTGCTGCCGCGACTGGAACCGCGCCCCGCCGATCGCGTCGAGTTTCTGCACGGTCTGCTGCAAGGCATCGCCCAAATTGAAGCACACGGCTACCGTCTGCTGATCGAACTGGGCGCGACCCCTGTGCGATCGATTTACACCGCAGGCGGCGGCGCAAAAAATGACGTGTGGATGCAAATTCGATCGCGCCTGCTCAAGGTTCCCGTCTGTCGATCGCCTCAAACCGAAGCGGCTTTCGGAACGGCTTTGCTCGCCCTGCGATCGAACGGCTAAACCGAAAGTTCGATGATTTCAGCTTGGACTTGGCGATCGCAAATCTGCAAATGAGCGATCGACACAGGCAGCTTGAATCGGCGTGGCCCTGCGCTGCCGGGATTGAGATACAAAACGCCGTCACGCTCTTGAATGGCGGGTTTATGGGAATGGCCGCTGATGATCAGGTGAATTCCGACTGACTGCGGCACGATCGAAAGCTCCTGAATAATGTGCAGCAAATGAATCGAAACCGCTTCAATTTGCAGCGTTTCTTGTTTTGGAATCGCTTCCGCCCAGTCGCCTTTGTCGTTGTTGCCGCGCACTGCAATTACAGGCGCGATCGATCGCAGCTTTTCTAACACTTCCGGCTTGCCAATATCGCCCGCATGAAGAATTAATTCGGAACCTGCTAAAGCGGCGATCGCTTCGGGTCGAACCAAACCGTGTGTATCTGAAATCACGCCAATTTTTGCAGTCATGATGATATAAATCTTGCTTTGGATAAAAACTGATCGGGCAAAGATAAACGCTGTCCTTCTGCTTGATTCTTCAGCAAAATTGTAAAGCTGCCTGCGCCTAATTTAGACTGCGGAAATAGGCGATAACAGGGTAAGTTTGTGAGGTGCGATCGATAATCTGAAAGATGCGGAATTTCGATCGCTTCAAACTGCGGAAACTTGCTCAGCAACCATTCTGCAACCTGTTCATTTTCCTCTGGCGAATAAGCACAGGTCATATAGGCTAAATAACCTTGCGGTGCAACAGTTTGAGCCGAGTTTGCCAAAATTCGCTTTTGTCGATTCGCGTTTTTGTTGATATTGACGGGATGAAAACATCCGGGGGCTTTGTCGCCTTTTGCCAGCAAAGATTGACCTGTGCAGGGCGCATCAACAACGACCAGATCGATCGCGCCCGCAATCTCGTTCGCCAACACCTGAGAATCCACATTCAACGTCGCGCTCGGCTGAATTCGGCAGCGTTTCAGGTTCGAGACAAGCGCCCCGATCCGCTTGCCGATCACTTCATTACAAAACAATAATTCCGGCTGTAGAGCTACCCACGCAAAAATACTTTTGCCACCCGGAGCCGCACACATATCCAGCGCAACTGAAACAGGCCGATCGATCGCCTGCAAAACAGAAGCCGCAAATACCGAAGAGAAATCCAAACAGTAAAAATTGCCTTGCTGATGCAAAAATGCTGTCCGGGTTTTGTGCCAATGGCTAATCGATCGACAAATTTTGGTTGCCAAGATAGCGGGTCGATTGCTTCAAATGACAGTTCATCGGGGCGATCGTGACACCACAAAATGCAGGGTGAAAACGGCTGTGGCTGAATGAGCGCATCGATAAAATTAGCTTGCTCGATCGAATCATCAAATAATCGCTGCGCCAGTTTGCGTAAAAGATTAGAAGCTTCCATGTTTAAAACACTGCGATCGATTCTTTCTTTAACTGCCGTTGCGCTTCAATCAGCCGCAAAGCACTTTCGCGATCGCTGCAATGCGTCACATCGATCGAGTGAACAAACACCTGCCTTTTCTCCAGATCATACTGATAGGTTTTGTCGTAATAGTCCAGGACAATATCAAACGCTTCTGTGAGCTTTTTCTGCCTGAGAAAATCGATCGCCTGCTGGGTTCGCAAGCCGCCCAAATGTTTGCGGATGCGATCGGTTGCGGTTATTAATTCTTCAATTTCAGCCGTGCCGTATATTTCGACTAATAAGGCCAAACGTTCCGATCGCGGACGGAAAATTTGCAAAATCGGAGCTTGTTTCATCTGATTGAAAATGCCAACGGGAACGCGACAGCGACCGATGCCGCGACTTTCCGCCTCGATCCAAACGGGTCGGGCGCGATCGAACTTTGCCCACTGCATCGCAATCAAATTCTCGAACTGCTCGGTGGTCGGCTGCGGCGGCAAACCCAACGCGCCGTAGCTGCTACCGCGATGGTTGGCGATCGCTTCCAAGTCCAACACCTGCTCGCCTTCCGCCGCCAGTGCCGCCAGAATGTTCGTTTTGCCCGTTCCGGTCATGCCGCCCAGCGTTACGACGGAGAGCGATCGATCGTGCTGCCGCATCGCCCAGTGCCGAAACGCTTTGTAGCCGCCTTTGAGCGTCGTCACTTCAAATCCGGCCATGCCCAGCACCCAGGCCACTGCCCCGCTTCGCATTCCGCCCCGCCAGCAGTGGAGACGAACTTGGCGATCGGGCGCGATTTCTCTCGCCTGAGCGATGAATCCGGCGAATTTGCCGCCTGCGATCGCAAAACCGAGTTCGACGGCGCGATCGCGTCCCTCCTGCTTGTAGCAGATGCCGACCTGCGCCCGCTCCTCGTCCGTGAACAGCGGAAAACTAACCGCATTGGGAATGTGCGCCTGCGTGAACTCGCCCGGACTCCGTACATCGAGAATCGGGCTTTTGGCAGCAAGAAATTCAGCGACGGCAGACATTGGCGGTTTTACGAATCTATGTCAATCCTAATCGGTGGCTGGTCAGACGGTTGCTCCACGCGCCCAATCACGCGCCCGATGATGCGGCTGTCAGTGTAGCCTTTGGTGTGCAGCGTTTCGAGACAGGCGATCGCTTCCTCTGACGGAACGCTCGCCAGCAGACCGCCCGCTGTCTGCGGATCAAACAGCAGCGGATAGTGTGAATGCTGCCGCGCTTCCGGGTTGACAAATCGATCGGCTCGAAAATTTTGCCAGTGCAGCGAACTCAAAATTCCCTGTGTGGCCGTTTCAGCGGCTCCCTCCAGCAGCGCAATCAACCCCAAATCAACGGTTGCCGCCACGCCGGAAGCCTGCACCATTTCGGCCAAATGTCCCAGCAGGCCAAAGCCCGTCACGTCCGTGCAGGCAGTCGCGTGATGCGCTTGCAAAACGATCGCCGCCGCTTGATTCGATTGCAGCATCGAGGCAATCGCCCCTTCAATCCAGCGGCCTTTCGCTTGCAGCCGCATATCAGCCGCAAACAGCGTCCCCGTCCCGATCGCTTTGGTCAAAATCAGCGCGTCCCCAATCTGCATTCCGCTTTTTCGCAGTAGGCGATCGCGCTGTGCAAACCCGTTGCAGGTCAAGCCGAAAGCGAGTTCTGTGCCCTCGATCGTGTGTCCGCCAATCAAAACCGCATTCGCCTGATTGAGAACGTCGATCGCGCCCGCCATCAGCGCATACAGCGTTTCTTCCTGCTTGGACTCGATCGCCCTCGGTAAGGTGGCGATCGCCAAAGCGCTCTGCGGCTCGGCTCCCATCGCAAATAGATCGCTCAGGCAGTGGTTTGTCGCAATTTGGCCGAACAGATACGGCTCGTTCACCAAGGCGCGAAAGTAATCGATCGTTTGGACGAGGACACGATCGCCCGGAACCTGCACCACAGCCGCATCATCCGGCGCATCCAGCCCAATCAGCACCTCTTCGCGCTGCGGCCAGTCCGACTGCTTCAACCGCTGCAAAACGCGATCGAGCGTTCCACTTCCCACCTTGCACCCACAGCCCGCGCATTGCATTTCGGGAGTTGGCCGACCTTCCACCGCCTGCCTTCTGCCCTCCGCCTCCATCGGCTCCAGATCGCGAAACTGCTGCATAAACTGGCGATCGATCGAATCCTTCCAGTTCCAAATCCAGTCCGCCGCGCCGAAGCAGAACGGGTCGCGAGAGCGATCGCGGTTCCGGTTCCGGTTCCCAGCAAAATCAGATAGTTTTTCTGCGGCTGGAACGGTTGGAGCGGTTCGCCTTGCAGGGCGCAGCGCAGATTTTGGGCGAGCGGCTGGCCTTGGCGGACGGCAAATACTCCGGCTTTGGGGCGCGGGTGATTTTGCATGGTGGCGACATCGCCAGCGGCAAAAATCTGCGGATGCGAAATCGATCGCAAGCAGTCATCCACCAGCACAAAGCCATCTGCATCGGTTGCCAAACCCGATTCGCGCAGCCAAGTTGCTGCCGATGCCTGCGTCACCCAGAAGACAAAATCGCACTCGATTTCGAGGCCGGATTCGCAGCGGAGGCGATCGCGCTCCACCTCGCTCACCGATTCGTTGAGATGCAGGTGAACGGATCGATCGCGCAGCAGCTTCTCGACCTTGCGGGCAAAATTTGGGCTGCGGTTGGGCAGCAGGCGATCGCCCCGATGCACCAGATGCACCTGTGGCTGTGATTTTGGTAGGCGCGATTCAGGCTGGCCGCACTGCCGATAAATTCGCTGCAAATTCGCCTGCACTGCCAGCGTTAGCTCAACGCCGCCCGCACCGCCACCCACGATCGCCAGCCGCAAATCCTGCTGTGGATTTTGGCGGACGTGATCGAGAATTTGCTGCCACTGGTCGAGAAATTTGGCGATCGGTTTGACGGCGATCGCGTATCGATCGGCTCCCGGCACGGCGCAACGGTCGGCGTACTGCCAATGTCGATCGACAAAAAATCAAAGGCGATCGGCGGACGGTTGGCACAAATCACGCGCTGATTGGCAAGATCAAGGCTGATGGCGCGATCGACGACGATTTGCGCTTGGGCGAAGTTGCTCAGCGGTCGCAAATCAATGTGGCACTCGTCAAAGTCATACAGTCCGGCCACATATCCGGGCAGCATTCCCGAATACGGCGTTTGCACGACATCGGTAATCAGGGTAGTGCGAACTTCCGCAATCGGCTTCATGCCAAACTGTTTCAGGGCGATCGCGTGGCTGTGACCCCCTCCAATCAAAACGAGATCTTGCGCGATCGGTGCAGCCTGCATGTCAACTTTGGAAAACTTACCCTTCCATGATGACGGCTGAACGGGGTGACGGCTGAAGGGGTTGCGATCGCCGTGAGCAATTCTTAGAGCGCTTCAAGATACTTGAGCAAATCGGCCATTTCTTGCGGACTTGGCTGAAACTGCGGCATCGGCGGCGTTTGCCCGCTGATCACCTGATTGATGATTCCTACTGAAGATTTGCGCTCAGAAACGTGATGCAGATTGGGTCCCACCATGCCGTCAGCGTAGATGCCGTGACAGCTTGCACAGTTCATCTGAAAGATCGCTTCGCCCTGCTGAGCATTGCCCTTGAGTGCCAAAACGCTTTCGATATAAGGATCAGTGTGGCTAAATTGATAGACCCCCAGCACGATCACCAGCAGGGCAAACAGTGCCGCCAGAATTGCCAAAGCAATCCCCTGAATCCAGGTGTCCGTCGTTGAAATCTGGTTATTCAAAAGATCTCTGGTCAAAGTCTTGCAACAAAAAGGTTTTCAATTAATAAAATAACTTAAGTTTTCTGAAAGTGACCGAGCAGAATGCCAACTCGATCGCGTCGTGCTGCGATCGAGCAGCCTTGTTGCAAAAGCGGAAATTTTGCGGAAATTCTGGCCGATGGTTTCTGGCTGATTGTTTCGCAAACCTGCATTCGCCTGACGGCAGCAACTCACGATATGATGACGGTACGCAAACGCGCATCAAGAAATGTGGCGCGATCGTTCCATTCTCAAGCAACCGAATCAGGCGACTGAATTGCGAAGACAGCGGGCGATCGAAACGATAGACTAGTGTTGTGATCAATAAGGAGCAAAACTGTGGTTGAACCGTTGCTGTCTGGAATTGTGCTTGGCTTGATCCCCGTGACGCTAGCGGGTCTGTTTGTGGCTGCTTATCTGCAATACCGTCGGGGCAATCAGCTTGGTCTTTAAGCGATGCGTCTCTAGTCGCGAGTTTCCCAGCAAATTCGATCGAATTAACTCGTCTCAAGCCTGATTTCTATACTCCGATCGCTCTTCGAGTCGCTGGTTTGGCGTCAGAGGAGCTTTTTTCTGAAGATCGGTCAGCGGCGAGCAGCGCGGATCGATTGCGATTGCGGCATCTTGAAGGTTTCCAGGTTAAGCTAGAAGGGCGTAGGTGAGTGAGGCGATCGCCTGAGCTTGCATCCAGCTTCGGAACCGCGCATTGGTGTTGTTAATTCTTGGCGATGCTGCGAATTATTACTCAGCGATCTGAAGCAAAAGCCGAACTGCGGCGCATTTGCGATCGAACTCAGGACGACCAGATCGTTCACAAAGAGGCGACCGTGCAGCAGGTGTTGCAGGCCGTGCGGCGACAAGGCGATCGCGCTGTTCTGCACTATACCGAAGAATTTGACCAGCAAACGCTCAAGCCCGAAGAACTGCGCGTCAGCGGCGCAGAACTCGAAGCCGCCTACCACCAAGTTCCCCAAAGTTTAATTGACGCAGTTCAGCTTGCCGCCCGCAACATTGAAGCTTTTCACCGTCAGCGCGTTCCGAAAAGCTGGGTGCAGTTTGAAGCGGATGAGGTTGTGCTGGGCAAGCGGTATACGCCAGTCGATCGCGCTGGACTCTACATTCCCGGTGGCCGCGCCGCCTACGCCAGTACGGTTTTGATGAATGCGATTCCGGCTCGCGTTGCCAAAGTGCCGCGCATTGTCATGGTGACGCCGCCCGGAGCGGAAAAAACGGTGAATCCCGCCGTTTTGGTGGCCGCGCAGGAAGCAGGCATCTCAGAAATCTATCGCGTCGGCGGGGCACAGGCGATCGCCGCGCTTGCCTACGGAACCGAAACGATCCCCAAAGTGGACGTGATCACAGGTCCCGGTAACATCTACGTGACGCTGGCGAAAAAGCTGGTGTACGGCACGGTCGGAATTGATTCGCTCGCTGGTCCTTCGGAAGTGCTGATCATTGCCGACAGCAGCGCCAAGCCTGTTCACATCGCCGCCGATTTGCTGGCACAGGCGGAACATGACCCGATGGCAGCAGCAATTTTGATCACCACCGATGCCGCGCTCGCTTCCAACGTCGTCCTGGAAGTAAAGCAGCAGTTGATTAATCATCCGCGCCGACTGCTGACCGAAAAGGCGATCGCTCACTACGGCCTGGTGATCGTCGTCGATTCCCTTGCCGCTGCCGCTGAACTCAGTAACGAGTTCGCCCCGGAACACCTTGAACTGGAAGTGGGCGACCCCTGGAAGCTGCTAGAGCAAATTCGCCACGCGGGAGCGATTTTTCTCGGTCACTCCACGCCCGAAGCGGTTGGGGATTACCTTGCAGGACCCAATCACACGCTGCCCACGTCCGGCTCGGCTCGGTATGCGTCCGCGCTGACGGTGGAAACTTTCATGAAGCATTCCAGCTTGATTCAGTATTCCCAGACGGCACTAGAGCAGGTGTCAGGCGCGATCGAAGCCCTTGCCCTCGCGGAAGGTTTGCCCTCTCACGCTGATTCAGTCCGGCTGCGGGTTCAGGAACCGCCCAACGCAGACGCGATCGACCTGGGCGGAGACTAATCAAACTAACCAAACCAAACTGGCCAAACCAGACTAATCAGACTACGCAATTTTGGCGGATGCATTCGCGATACCAGAAATAGCTGGCTTTGGGGATGCGCTGCTGAGTTGGATAGTCGATGTAAATCAGCCCGAAGCGGCGATCGAAGCCCCACGCCCATTCAAAGTTATCCATCAGGCTCCAGACGAAATAGCCTTGCAGCGGATAGCCTTCCTGCGTGGCGCGGAGTGCCTGCCGGAAATGCTGTCTGAGATAGAAGATGCGATCGGTGTCGATCACTTCGCCGTTTTGAATTGATCGTCAGCCGCGCAGCCATTCTCAGTAATCCACAGCGGCAGATCGGCGCGTCCGATCGTTTCGCTGATATGCCGCACCGCCCAGTAAAGGCACTCTGGCACAACATGCAGCCAGGGCATATGCAAGCGCGGATAACCCGGAGGAAGTTCCAGCAGTTCAAAGCCCGGATCGGAATCGATCGCCCGCACATAAGTTCCGGTGTAAAGATTCAGTCCCAAGGCATCGATCGGCTGATGAATGATTTCCAGATCTCCAGGCTGAATGTCCGGCGCATCCTGGCCTAATCGATCGAGCAGGGCGGGACTGTATTTTCCGGTGAGTGCCGGATACAGCAAGCCACCATTTGCAGCGGAAACGAAATTGGCAACGGGAAACGCGGCTTGAGCGGCGGCGATGTCGGCAGGCGATTCGGTGAGCGGAACGGTGACGACTGGGTTATCAACGAGGGCGATCGAGCAGTTCCCCGGAGCAGCCGCCCGGATTGCTTGAACAGCCATGCCGTGAGCAAGCAGCGCGTGATGCGAGGTTTGCCACACGTCTTTTAGCCGCTTCACCTGCTTGCCCGGAGCGTGGGGCGGATGCCAGCCGACCCCGTAGCTGATGTGCGTGAAGCAGGCGATTTCGTTGATCGTCATCCAGTGCGAGATTCGATCGCCCAACGCTCTAACGACAACCGTTGCATAATCCGCAAAATCCGAAGCAATCTGCCGATTTTGCCAGCCGCCATACGCCTGATCGAGGGCTTGCGGCGTGTCCCAGTGAAACAGCGTGGCGTGTGGCGTAATGCCGTGATCGCGCAGTGTATCGACCAGTCGTTTGTAAAAGTCGAGTCCTTGCGGATTCACGGTTCCGCGTCCCTCCGGCAAAATGCGCGGCCAAGCGATGCTGAAGCGGTAGTGGCGGATGCCCAAATCGGCCATCAGCTTTACGTCGTCTTTGTAGCGGTGGTAGTGGTCGCAGGCGATCGCTCCTGTATCGCCATTTAGCACCTTTCCCGACTTTTCGCTAAAGGTGTCCCAGGTACTTGGCTTGCGGCCATCTTCCGCTGCTGCACCTTCAATCTGATAGGCGGCGGTGGCTGCGCCCCACCAGAAATTATCGGGAAAGCAATCGAGCATAAGGGGGGTTGAGACGTGAGATCTCACGTCTATACGAGGATCAAGGGTTGGCGGATCGAGCCTGTCAAAAGAGATTTGAGCGCGATTTGTCTTTCAATTTAAAAAGCAGCGGCAGATTGCGGCATCCGAAAATTGGCAGAGTTCAGCTTTGGGCAGGTTCAATTTGATACAGGCTCATGACGCGCTCGATCGCCAGCCGCGACTGTGCGGCCAGCGTCAGGGGTGAAACGTGCCCCGCTTCCAGATGGGCAGCGGCGGCACAGCCGATCATGGCGGCATTGTCCGTACAGAACGTTCATCGGCGGAAACATCACCG